>CAZCER010000066.1:0-12590 GCA_964497385.1 uncultured Armatimonadia bacterium
AGCGCCCCGCGGATCGTGCAGTCGGGGGCGCTCCTGCGGCTCGACTCGTTCGAGGAGGAGGACGATCTGAAGGCGTGGCAGCCGCAGGTGGGCAGCCACCCGGGCGACGGCGCGGCCACCACGCGCGATCTCTCGACGGCGGCGTCCGGCGGCGCCTCGCTGCGAATCACGAAGCCGGGCGTGCTGGGTCGGTTCGGGGTGTGGGCCGTGTCCGAGCCCTTTGACGCCGGCCGGCATCGCCTCCTGAGCTTCGACTACAAGATCGAGCCATGGCTGCGCATCGACATGCTCCTGAAGACGAGCGACGGCGGCTCGTATCTGCTGAAGATGACGGACAACGACAGCTACGGCGAGACGGTCATCGGCAGCGTTCCGATCGTAGCGGACGGCGAATGGCATCGCGCCGAAGTCGATCTCTACTCCATGATCTCTCGGGCCGCGCCGCAACTGGGCTCCTATGTCGTAACGCGGCTCGGGTTCGCGGGCGGCGGCTGGGACGGGAACCCCAAGGGCACGTCGTGGAACATCGACAACTTCGCTCTCGCGTCCACGGCCGGCGCGGAGAACGGCAAGGTCGTGCTCCGCTGGCATTCCGAGGATTCCTCGCCGATCGCCGGCGCGAGCTACGTGGTGGACGACGCTCCTGACACCGAACCGGACACCGTCGCCGACACCACCGAGAGCCATCTGACGCTTGAGGACCCTGCCGCTCAGGGCCTGAAGTGGGTGCATGTTCGCACCGTGGACAGCCGCGGGAACTGGAGCGCCGCATCGCATCAGCGCGTCTTGATCGACGCCGGCGGCGTCTCAGTCGCCTCATGCAGCGTCCAGGACGGCTCCAGCCTCTGCACCGACCGCTTCGCGCTGCAGCTTGCCGACGGCGGGGCCGAGGGCGCCGCGGCCGGCGTGGATCCGACGTCGATCCGTCTCCATGTGGGAGGTCAGGACTACGCGGTGAACGGCCGCGAACTGGTGTTCAACGCCGCGAACGGGCGTCTGGACTGGAACGGCCAGCGCGCCGACGGGCAACCGCGCACTTTCGAGGACAAACAGGTCGTTTCCATCGAGCTGCGCTCGGCGGTCGACTACGCCGGGAACCCGCTGACCGCCCCCTTCGCGACCAGCTTCACCATGGATTTCGCGAAGGACAACGCCCCGCCGGCGCGGCCGGTGTTGGTCTCGAAATCGCATCCGACGCCGCTCTTCGAGCCGTTTGAGACGAGCGCGGGCGGGGCGAAGGCGGAGACCGGAGCGGAGGTCGCGCTGGACGCCGAGGCCGTGAAGCGGGGTGCCGAGGGAGATCTTGCGTCGCGCCTCGGGAACGGCTGCCTCTCCGTGAAGCGCATCGACGGCGAAGCGTTCCACGTGCGCCTCTTCCAAGGCGACGTGGACCTGAGCGAGTCCTCGGCCCTTGCTTTCGCTTACTGCTGCCCTCCGGAGACGAAAATGAGCCTCTGGCTCACTTTCCAGGGCGGCGAGAGCGCCCCCGTCGTGTTCTCGGAGGAGAACGTGCAAGCGACGCGGAGGATCCCCGGCGTGATCGCGGACGGCACGTGGCGCCGCGCGTCGCTGAATCTGATGGAGGTCGCCCGCGACCTCCTTGGCGACCGCAGAGGCCCACGCCTCCGGGCGGTTGACCTCGTCGACCACGACCGCGTCGACACGCCGGTGGGGTCGGGGCTCTGGTTGGACAACCTGTGGCTCACGTCGGCGGGCCAGGCGCCGGTTGTGTTCGACTGGAGGACGAACGACCCGACTGGGATCGTGGGGTACTCCTGGCTCATCGACAGCCAGCCTTTCACGATTCCCGAGGAGCGCGTGACGAACCTGGAGACCCACGCGGAGATCGCCTCCCCCGAGCCGGAGCGCGCCTACTACATCCATGTCCGCGCTCTGGACGGGGCGGGCAACTGGAGTGACGCGGCGCATCTGGGCGTCTACCAGCAATAGGCGAGGCGGGGCTCTCGGCCCTGCGGAGCGCGGAGCCGAGAGCCCGCCGAGGACGGGGGGAGGCGCCGGGCGCCGCGAGTCACGCGAGCCATAGGCCCGTCGCGCCATTCCATTCAGCCCTTGGTGTGTATAATGGCGCGCATGGCCAACGTGACGCGTGACATCCGGGCACGATTGCGGCAGGGCGTTCTAGTAAGCGACGGGGCGACCGGCACCCAGCTCCAGGCCGCCGGGCTCACTGGAGGCTCCTGCCCCGAGGTCTGGAATCTCAAGGAGCCCGACATCGTCCGCGGGGTCTGCGAACGCTATGTCGCGGCGGGTTCCGAGGCCGTCATCACGAACTCGATCGGCGGCAACCTGCTAAGCCTCTCCGCGCACGGCCTCTCGGACGATTGCCGCGTCCTCAACCGCCGCGCGGCCGAACTGGCGCGCGAAGGGGTGGGGGAGAGCGTTTACGTTTTCGGCAGCGTGGGCTCCACGGGGCGCATGCTCGAGCCCTACGGAGACCTCACGGAGGCGGAGGCGATCGCGGCGTACCGCCCCCAGATCGAGGCCCTGATCGAGGGCGGGGTCGACGCGATTCTCGTGGAGACGATCATCGCTCTCGAGGAGGCGGTCGCGGCGCTGAAGGCCGCCGCGGAGGTGGCCCCCGAGTTTCCGCGCTGTTGCACCATGTCCTTCGGGATGGCGGGCCGCACCGAGTTCGGCGTCACTCCCGAAGACGCGGTGCGAGCGCTCGAGGACCAGGGAGTCAGCGCGCTCGGGGCGAACTGCGGCGGCGGCTCGAAAGAGACGTTGCCGGTGGTCGAGAAGCTGGCCGCGGCGGCGAGCGTTCCGGTGATCGCCCATCCGAACGCGGGCCTGCCGAGGCTCGAGGGCGGCGTCACGATCTTCCCGGAGACGCCGGAGGAGATGGCGGCGTACGCGGTGAGAATGGTCGCGGCGGGCGCCCGCGTGGTCGGCGGGTGCTGCGGCTCGACTCCCGAGCACATACGGGCGATAGCGGCCGCGGTCCGCGCCTAGCGCGGCGGGCCTGAACGAAGCGAACCACAGAGGTGCGGGCGAGCCCCCGCGCGGGGATCTCGGTTGCACCCCACAGGAGGCCCCTGATGAAGCTGACCGGCTCCACCTCGATCCTGGCCGTCCTGGTGGCGAGCGCGCTCGGCCTATCGCTCGCGCTCTGCGGCTGTCCCCCGCCCGCGGAGAAGGGCGCAGGGGCGTCGCAGGGGGCTTCCGGCGGCTCCGGGGAAGCGCGCGCGGCCGAGTCGGTCTCCGAGGGCGAGTACGGGGCGACGGAGGATCCGGAGGCCGTGAAAGTGGGCGCCTACTTCGGGTTGACCGGCAAGGACGCGTCCTTCGGTCAGGACTCCGTGAAGGCCATGGTCTTGGCGCTCGATGAACTCAACGCGGAGCCGGGCGCGCCGATCAAACTCATCGTCTTGGACGATCGCTGCAACCCGGCGGACATCCAGAACATCCTCAACAAGCTCATCAACGCCGACCAGGTCGCGGCGGTCATCGGCGAGGTCGCGAGCAAGCTGAGCCTCCAGGGCGGACCCATCTGTCAGGAGGCGGGCGTGCCGATGCTGAGTCCCTCGTCGACGAACCCCGACGTCACCGCGGTCGGCGATTGCGTGTTCCGCACCTGCTTCATCGACCCGTACCAGGGCTACGTGATGGCCCGCTTCGCGCTCGACAACCTCGACGCGAAGACGGCCGCGATCCTCTATCCGCAGGACAATGACTACAGCGTGGGCCTTGCGCGCTATTTCGAAGAGGCCTTCCAGGAGGGCGGGGGCGCGATCGTCGCGAGCGAGGCCTACGCGGCCGAGACGAAGGACTTCCGCGCCGAACTCGACCTCATCAAGGCGAAGAACCCCGACGTGCTCTACGCTCCCTGCTACTACGACGACGCCGGCCCGATCGCGGACCAGGCGCGCGCCTTGGACATGTCCATGCCGATTCTCGGAGGCGACGGATGGGATTCTCCGACGGTCTATGCGGTGGGTAAGGACGCGACCAACAACTGCTTCTTCTCGAACCACTACTCCAAGGACAACGAGGCCCCCATCGTTCAGGACTTCGTGAAAGCCTACACCGCAAGGTGGGGAGAAGCCCCCAGCGCCATGGCCGCCACCGCCTACGACGGGATGAAGATTCTGGCGGCGGCCATCCGCGGAGCGGCGAACCCCAGCGACCGCGCCGCCGTCCGCGAGGCGCTCGCCGCGGTGGCGGACTACGAGGGCGTGACGGGGCGCATCACGATCGATGAGAGCCGCAACGCCCGCAAAGACGCCGTGGTGCTGGAACTCAAGGACGGCGTCCAGACCTACGTCACGACGATCCCGGCCCCGTAGAGCCTCGTGAGCGCCTGGCTGCAACCGCTAGCGAATGGCCTGAGTTTCGGCGCGATCCTCGCCCTCATCGCGCTCGGGTACACGATGGTGTACGGCGTGCTGAAGCTCATCAACTTCGCCCATGGGGACATCCTGATGGTGGGCGCCTTCGTGGCGCTGTACGCGGCCATGTGGGCCGAGCGTTACGGCATGCTCCCGTACCTCGTCCTCCTGATGCCCGTCTCGATGGGCGTCTGCGCGCTCCTGGGCGTCATCATCGAGCGCATCGCGTACCGCCCGCTCCGGAACGCTCCGCGTCTCGCGGCGCTGATCACCGCGATCGGCGTCTCGCTCTTCCTCGAGAGCGCCGGCCAGTGGCGGCTCGGCGCGGGTCAGCAGGCGTTCCCGCTGGTGATCGAGGATCGCGCGATCGAGTCCATCAAGCAAGCGACCGGCGTGTACGTGTACGTGAGTGACGTCGTGATCGTCGCGATGACGCTGATCCTTCTGGCTGGCCTGCAGCTCATCGTGAAGTACACGCGCTTCGGCAAGGGCATGCGCGCTGTCTCGCAAGACCGCGATGCGGCCCGGTTGATGGGGGTGCCCGTCGATCGGGTCATCATGGGGACCTTCGCGCTCGGGAGCGCTCTCGCGGCCGCCGGCGGGATCATGTGGGGGATGAAGTTCAAGCAGATTGACCCGATGATGGGTCTACAGCCGGGCCTGAAGGCGTTCGTCGCCGCCGTCATCGGCGGGATCGGGAACATCCCCGGAGCGATGGTCGGAGGGCTCCTGATGGGGCTCGCCGAGGCCCTCGTCGTGCGCATTCGGTGGGAGGTCGGGGCGCTGTGGGGCTCCGACTACGTGTTCAAGGGTTCGGACTACAAGGAGGCGCTGGCGTTCCTCCTGCTTATCGTCATGCTTCTCGTACGGCCCGCCGGGCTGCTCGGGAAGCACGAAGCGGAGAAGGTCTAGTGGAGCCTAGCCGCGACGTCGCCCAGCCCACCCCGACGCGTACGCCGCCGATGCTCGCGCGTCGGGCCCTCGCCGTCGCGGGGCTCGCGGCGGCGGTCTGCGCTCTCGGACACGGGGCGCCTTGGCTGCTCGCGGCCCTGGGGCTCGAGTTCCACCTGGGGCCGCTGAAGATCGGGCTCATCTACGTCGTGATCGCTTTGGGCCTCAACATCGTGAACGGACAGGCCGGCCAGTTCTCGATCGGTCACGCCGCCTTCGCCGGCATCGGAGGCTACACCGCCGGGGCCGTCACGACGATGCTGGGGCCGCGCATGGCTTTCTGGACGCCCGAAGGCCCTCCGGAGATGGACTCTCCGGGCGTGTTCCTGTTCTTTGTTGGGGCTCTCCTGGCCGGCGGGCTGACGGCCGCGCTGTGCGGGCTGCTCGTCGGGATTCCCACTCTGCGCCTTCGGGGAGACTACTTGGCGATCGCGACGCTCGGCTTCGGGGAGATCGTGCGGGTCGTGATCACGAACTCCGAAGCGCTGGGCGGGCCGCTCGGGATGAAGTGGATCCCGGGTTGGTCGACGCCTCCGGTGATCGCGCTGTTCGTCGTACTGACGATCGTGGTCTGCCGGAACATCGCGACTTCGATGCCGGGCCGCTGCCTGATCGCTCTCCGGGAGGATGAGATCGCCGCCGAGTCGCTCGGCATCTCCACCACGCGCACGAAGGTCACGGCGATGGCGGTTTCGGCGGGCGTGGCGGGGCTGGGCGGAGGGCTGCTGGCGCACCACTTGACGCTGTACGATCCGTCGATGTGCGGCTGGGTCCAGTCGGTGGAGTTCGTGCTGATGGTCGTTCTGGGCGGCAACGGATCGATTACGGGCACGGCGATGGCCGCGGTGTTCCTCGGCATGCTGCCCGGCGAGATGCTCGCGCTCACGCGCTACGCGTGGCTGCAGAAGGTCACCGGCAACAAGATGGTGATATACTCCTTGCTTCTGGTGGCGCTGATGCTCGTGCGTCGCCAGGGCCTTGCGGGACGGTGGGAGCTGTCCGCCCGCTGGATGCTCGGCGTGTGGCGGCGCGCGGTCGGAGGCGCAAGGAGGGTGAGCGGTGGCGGCTGAGCCGGTTCGGACGAGCGTGGACGTCTCCATCGGACCGCATCGGGCGGAGCCGGTGTTGTCGCTGCGTTCGGTTACGCGCGTGTTCGGCGGCCTCGCGGCGGTCTGCGACCTGGATCTCGACGTGGCCCCGGGGGCGATTTTCGGCCTGATCGGGCCGAACGGCGCCGGGAAGACGACGGTCTTCAACCTTGTGACCGGCGCGACCCCGGCCTCGAGCGGGATCGTCCTGTTCGGAGGGACGGACATCTCTCGGCGCGCTCCTTTCGACATCAACCGGTTGGGCGTCGCGCGCACCTTCCAGAACATCCGCCTCTTCGCGCGGATCAGCGTGTTGGAGAACGTGAAGACCGCCGCCTCCTGGCGGGCTCGCTACGGCTGGTTCCACGGGCTTGTGCGCGGATCGCACTTCGAGGGTCGCGAGCGGGCGCTCGATCGCGAAGCCTTGGATCTCCTGGAGCGCTTCGGTCTGGCGGACCAGCGCGACGAGGAGGCCGGCGGTCTGTCGTACGGGGACCAGCGGCGGCTCGAGATGGCCCGGGCGTTGGCGACGAACCCTCGGCTTCTCTTGCTCGACGAGCCGGCGGCGGGCCTGAACGACGCGGAGACCACGGAACTCATGGGGCTCGTCCGCCGCATTCGCGACGACTACGAGTTGACGGTTCTTCTGATCGAGCACGATATGCGGCTGGTGATGGGGCTCTGCGACCGGATCGCGGTGCTCGACCATGGGGTGAAGATCAGCGAAGGGGCGCCCGACGCGGTGCGGAGCGACCCGGCGGTGATCGCGGCCTATCTCGGCGAGGAGGACGCGTGCGTGTGAAGGGGTCGGTGAGCGCCCGTGCTGCGCGTACGTGACCTCCGCGTCCGTTACGGAGCCGTCGAGGCCCTGCACGGGGTGAGCCTGGACGTCGACGAGGGGTGTATCATAGCCCTCATCGGCGCGAACGGAGCCGGCAAGTCGACGCTGCTCCGGACCATCTCCGGGCTGCAGCGCGCGGCCGAAGGCTCCATCGCGTTTGAGGGGCGCGACCTCTCGAGGACGGCGGCGCACCGGATCGTGAGCCTCGGCGTCAGCCACGCTCCGGAGGGCAGGCGTCTGTTCCCGGCCATGTCGGTGGATGAGAATCTCGACATGGGCGCGTACCTTCGGCGGAACAGGTCCGGCGCCGCGGAGGCGCGAAAGCGCGTTTACGAGCTGTTTCCGCGGCTTCTCGAACGCCGTCGGCAACCTGCGGGGACGTTGAGCGGCGGGGAGCAGCAGATGCTCGCGATTGGCCGGGCGCTGATGGCGGAGCCGCGCTTGCTGCTGCTGGACGAGCCGTCGCTCGGGCTCGCGCCCAACCTGGTAAGGCAGATTTTCGGCACGATCGCGGCCATCAACAGAGAGGCCGGAGTCACGATCCTGCTCGTCGAGCAGAACGCGAACATGGCCCTGCGCACGGCGCACCACGGCTACGTCCTAGAGACCGGCCGGATCGCCCTGAGCGGGGACACGGAGAGCTTGAGGTCCAACGAGGATGTCCGCAGAGCCTACCTCGGCGGGTAGCTTGGTGCGATTCCCTTACTGGCTGGTGCTGCCCACGCCGACGGCGCCGACCTGCGCCGCTCAAGTGCCTGACGCCCTTCGTGACGCGCTTCGCGCCGCGCTTCCCCCCGGAGCGACGGCGGACGTGCAAGTGGCCATGGCCTCGGGCCCCGGCTCCCTTCAGACCATGCGCTCCGCGGAGATCTCCATCCGCTCCCTGTCGCTCGCGGCGGCGCCCGACCCCGAGACGCTGCTGGCGTCGGCCAAAGGGCTTGCGGGAGCGGACGCGGTCGGCGCGGTGGTGCGATTCGGCGCGGAGGAACTGCGTCTGGAGCTTCAGGATTGCGCGGTGCGGGGCTTCCGGCTGTCGAGCGTGACGGTGCGCGCCTCACAGGTCATCCTGAGCGTGTGCGAGACGTCGCGGGGAGGCCGCCTCGCTTTCGAGAGCGCCGCGCGCGCGACGGTCGAGGCCGTTGTGACCGCGCGCGACATCGAGCGTTTCGTCGCCTCGCAGTCGCCCTGGCTCCGCGAGCTGAGCGTGAGTTTCGGGCCCGCGAACCGGCTCACCGCCCGCGGCCGCGTGTCGCTCGGGCTGTTCGCGATACCGGGCGAGGCGGCCGGCGTCCTCGCCGTGCGCGGCGGCGACCAACTCGTGCTCGACCAGATACGCGTGAGCCTCTCGAACGGCCGCCCGGCCCCCGGGGCCGTGGCGGACCGGTTGCGGGCGGCGAACCCGCTGATCGACCTGGGCGGGTTGGCGCGGAGCGGCTTGGCTGTGGAACTGCTTGAGCCGGAGACCACGGACGGGCGTCTCGTGCTCCGCGGCCGTGTGCTTGGTGAGTAGGCGCGCCAGGGCGCGCATGGAGAGAGGGACCAGGAATGGACTTACGGAGAACGCCTCTCTACGACGTTCACGTCGCGGAGGGCGGGAGGATCGTTGCATTCGCCGGTTTCGAGATGCCGGTGCAGTATGAGGGGATCCTCGCGGAGTGCAAGGCCGTGCGCACGGCGGCGGGCGTGTTCGACGTCTCACACATGGGGCGCTTCCGCGTTCGGGGCGAGGGCGCGCTGGCCTCAGTGCAGCGGGCCGTGTCGTGCGACGCGTCAACGCTTGAGGCGGGCCGCTGCCAGTACGGGCTTCTGCTCACCGAAGAGGCCGGGATCGCCGACGACTTGTTCGTGTATAGCCCGGAGGGTCGGTCCGACCACCTCACGCTCGTGGTGAACGCCTCGAACGCCGCCAAGGATTATGCGATGATCGAGCGGTGTCTCGAGGGCGCGGATCTGCTCGACGAGACGCCGGAAACGGCGATGCTCGCGGTGCAGGGGCCCGCGGCGAACGAGATCGTCGCCGGCATGACCGGTCTCGATCTCGGCGCGGTCGGCCTGCACCAGTTCGCGTCCGGCCGGGTGGCGGGCCTCGAGGCCACGCTCTCGCGCACGGGCTACACCGGGGAGGACGGCTTCGAGATCGTGACCTCGGCTGCGGACGGGCCCGTTCTGTGGCGCGCGCTGCGAGACGCGGGCGTTGCGCCGTGCGGCCTGGGCGCCCGGGACGTGCTGCGTCTGGAGGCGGCCTACCCGCTGTGGGGCCATGAGATCGACGAGGACACGCGGCCGGCCGATGTGGGGCTCTCACGCTACTGCGCCGCCGAGAAGCCCGACTACGTGGGCAAAGCCGCGCACGAGGCGTACCTCGCGGCCGGTCCGACCAAGACGCTCGTGGGCCTGAAGACCAGGTCCAAGAGGATTGCCCGAGACGGCGCGGAAGTGCGACTCTCCGGCAGAATCGTCGGTCGCGTCACAAGCGGGACCTTCTCGCCCGTCAACGGGTGCGGGATCGCTCTGGCGCACTTGGACAACCCGAAGCGAACGCGCAGGCCGGAGCGTCTGGCCGAACTGGCCGGCGTCGAGGTAATCTGTCGGTCCGGATCCACGGACATAGAAGCTGTGCTGGTCGCCCCGCCGTTCTACCGGCGAGCGAAGTGACAACCGAAGGAGTGTGACGATGTCAGTCCCGAGCGATCTGCACTACACGGCCGAGCACGAGTGGCTGAAGGCGGAGGGCGACGAAGGCGTGGTGGGCATCACCGCCCACGCGGCGGGTGAGTTGGGCGACATAGTCTTCATCAGCCTGCCCGAGGTGGGCGCGACGTTCGCCAAGGGCGACGAGTTCGGCTCGATCGAGTCGGTCAAGGCTGTCGAGGGTTTGTTCGCGCCGGTCACGGGCGAGATCGTCGCGGTCAACGGGGCGCTCGAGGACGCGCCGGAGACCGTGAACGAGGACCCGTACGGCGAGGGCTGGATCTGCCGGTTCAAGCTCGCGAAGCCGGAGGAGGTCGGCGAGATGCTGTCGGCCGCCGACTACGAGCCGCTTACCCAGGGGTAGGCTCCGGAGAGCGCACCACAGCGATGATCCCGAGCACGGCCACGTCGCCGTGCTCGGGTGGTTTTCGGAATACGGCTGCTCCGCGCGCGGTCCGAAGGACGCGCCTCGCGGGATCGGCCGACGACGGAGGAGATGGTTCTAGTGTCGAACGCGAGCCCGTGCGATGCGGACGGGCGTGCCATGCTCGACGAGATTGGCTTAGCGGACCCGAACGACCTGTTCGCCCACTTGCCCCGGAGCATCCGTGTAAGCGGCCTTCTGGACTTCCCCGGACCGTTCACCGAGCCCGAACTGCGGCGTCATCTGGCGCGCCTCTCCGCGGGCGATCTCCATGTCGCGAACGCCGTCTGTTTCGCCGGCGGCGGGATGTACGACCATTTCTCGCCATCGATTGTCGACTGGGTGATCCAGCGCGGCGAGTTCCTGACCTCGTACACGTCGTACCAGGCGGAGATCAGCCAGGGCTTTCTCACCGCGATGTACGAGTTTCAGACCCTCGTCTGCGAGCTGTACGGGCTCGATGTCGCGAACGCCTCGCTCTACGACGCCGGCACCGGCCTGGCCGAGGCCGCGTTGCTTTCGGCGCAGGCGACGAAACGCTCGCGCGTGGTCGTGGCGGGAGCGGTCAACCCGCGGCATCTGCGTTGCGTGCGGACCGCGGCCGACGCCGAGATGGCCGAACTGCTGACCGTCGTCCCGCACCGCGGGGGCATGGTGGACATGGACGCCCTGAAGGCGACCCTCGACGATTCGGTAGCCTGCGTCCTCGTCCAGCAGCCCTCGTTCGTGGGCACGATCGCGGACCTCGCGGCCGTGTCGGATCTGGCCCACTCGGTGGGCGCGAAGAGCGTGGTCTGCGCCGACCCGATCGCCATGGGCGTTCTGGAGTCGCCCGGCGCGTGCAACGCCGACATTGCCGTGGGCGAGGGCCAGTCGCTGGGGCTTCCGATGGGTTTCGGAGGCCCTGGCTTGGGGCTCTTCGCGGTCCGCAAGGACCTGGTTCGCATGATCCCCGGGCGCGTCGTGGGGCGGACCGTGGACCTCGACGGCAAGCCGGGCTACGTGCTCACGCTCCAGACGCGCGAACAACACATCCGCCGGGAGCGCGCGACCTCCAACATCTGCTCGAACCAGGGCCTCTGCGCGTTGGCCGCGACCGTCTACCTGTGCGCGATGGGAAGTCGGGGTCTGAAGCGCGCCGCCTCCCTGTGCGTGATCCGGACGAGCGAACTCCGCGACGCGGCGCGCGGCGCCGGCCTGACGCCGCTCTATGAAGGGCCCTGCGTGAAGGAGTTCGCGGTGCGGAGCCCCATTCCCGTCGCCGACCTGCAGAAAGCGATGGGCGAGCGCGGCTTCATCCTTGGCGGGGACGTCTCAGAGGTCACGGGGATCGAGAACTCGCTCCTGCTCTGCGCCACGGAACAGCGCACCACGGAGGAGATCGCGGACTTCGCCGCGGCTCTGAAGGAGGTGCTGTAGATGATGGAGGAAGGCCTTATCTTCGAGCGCGAGGCGACCGGGGCCGGAAACGTCGATCTGCCTGGCGGCCCGGACGCCGAGACGCAGGCCGAGAAGCTCCTGGCGGGCGTCGCGGTCCGCCGGACGCCGCCTCGCCTGCCGGACGCGCCCGAGTGGGAGATCGCGCGCCACTTCACGCGCCTCTCCCAGCGGAACTGGGGCGTTGACCTCGGGATCTACCCCCTGGGCTCGTGCACGATGAAGTACAACCCGAAGCTGAACGAGGCGGCGGCGCGTTTGCCGGCCTTCGCGGGCGTCCACCCCGAGCAGCACCCCGAGCAGGTGCAGGGCGTCCTGCGGCTGCTCCGCGGGCTCGAGGAGGCGCTGCTCGCGATCAGCGGGTTTGACGCCGTCACGCTGCAGCCCCCGGCCGGCGCGCAGGGCGAGTTCACGGCTCTGCTCTGCTTCCGCGCCTACCACCAGGCGCGAGGCGACCGCAAGCGCGCGCGCATCATTGTTCCCGACTCGTCGCACGGCACCAACCCCGCCTCGGCGGCGCGTTGCGGCTGGAGCGTGGACACGATCGCCTCGACCGCGCGAGGTCTGACGGACCTCGACGCGTTGCGCGCCGCGGTGGACGAGACCGTCGCCGGGGTGATGATCACCAACCCGAACACGCTCGGGCTGTTCGACGAGAACGTGGTCGAGGTCTGCGAGATCGCTCACAAGGCCGGCGCGCTTGTGTACTGCGACGGCGCGAACATGAACGCCGTGGCGGGCGTCGCCCGGCCGGCGGACATGGGCTTTGACGCGATGCACTTCAACGTCCACAAGACCTTCTCGACTCC
>CAZCER010000067.1:0-12571 GCA_964497385.1 uncultured Armatimonadia bacterium
CCGAAGAGGCAGAGGAGGAGTCGGCATGACGCGCGCGCTAGCCATCGCGGGGCGTGAACTCCGCTCCCTGTTCCTCTCGCCCATCGCCTACGTCGTGACGGCGTCCTACCTGGCGCTTCTGGGCATCTTCTGGTGGTTCACAACGACGGGCCCGTACGCCGCGCCGGACGCGCGCCAGGCGTTCGAGCGGTTCGCGGGGAACATGCACGTCTTCCTGTTGTTCGTGATTCCCGCCATGAGCATGCGGGCCATCGCCGAGGAGCGGCGCAGCCGCACGCTCGAGCTGCTGGTGACGCAGCCGGTGCGCGACGTGGAGATCGTCGTCGGCAAGTGGCTCGCCTGCGTCGGGCTGCTTGCGGTGATGCTCCTCGCGACGCTTCATTTCTACGTGCAGATGCACTTCTGGACCGAGGGAGATCTCGCGGACAAGCCCGTTTGGTCCATTTACCTCGGGCTGCTTCTCGCCGGGTCTCTGTATCTGGCCGTCGGGGTGTTCTTCTCGTCGATCACGGAGAACCAGGTCGTCGCGGCGATCCTCACCTTCGTCGCGATCATCGCCGCGTTCTTCGGGAAGTTTGTGGGCGAGAACATGGCCAGCGTGGACGTCGGCTGGCTCCAGCAGGGCGTCCGCGCGGTGGTGCTTTACGGCTCCACCTGGGAGCACTTCGACGACTTCGCTCGGGGCGTCCTGGACACCAAGCACATCGTGTACTACGTGCTCGCGATCGCCGGGTTCCTGTTCATGGCGGTCCGGTCGCTCGAGCGCCGAAGCTGGGGGCAGTAGGACATGTCCAAGAAGAAGAGAGTGACCAAGCCCATCGAGGACGAGTCGAAGACCCGCGACAAGGACGAGGCGAAGAGCGAGACGCCGGCCAAGTCCGAGAAGGGCGAGAAGGCCGAGGCCGCTTCGCGGGCGACGCGCGAGAGCACGGGCTCGCGCGCTCTGTTCTGGATCTGCAACGGCCTCTTTGTCGGCGGCGTGATCCTACTGTTCGCCGCGTTCGCGGCGAGCACGGTGGGCTCGGGCTCCACCGGGAAGCTCTGGACGCGCATCCTCGCCGGGGCGGCGGCGGCGTTCTTCGTCGGCGCGATCGGCGTGGGCTTCCGCGACATCGCCGCCTGGGTGCGGACGCGCGCCACGCAGGAGGGCCTGATCGCGCTTCTGTACGTCGCCGCGGTTTGGGTGGTCATCGGGTTCGGCGTGTACATGGGCATCCGCTACAACGCCCGCAAGGACCTCACCGAGGCGCAGGTCTACACGCTTTCGGAGAAGACGCGCGAGGTCGTGGCCGATCTGGATCATCCGGTCGAGATGATCGCGTGCGTCAAGAAGGGCACCGCGCAAGAGCAGCAGGTCGAGGAACTCCTGAAGCTCTACGAGGAACTCGGCGGCAAGCTGACGGTGGCGCGCCTCAATCCGGACAAGCACTGGGACCGCATGATGGCGCTCGGGATCACGGACCGCGACAACGTCGTGCTCGTGCGACGCGAGGGCGCCAAGGGCAAGGAGTTCAGCCAGACCGTCAGCCCCTTCGACTTCAAGGAGCAGAAGGTCACAAGCGCGATCCTCAACGTCACGACCGAGACGCGCAAGAAGGTCTACTTCCTGTCGGGGCACGGCGAGCAAACCATCGACGGGACCGGAGCGCAGGGCCTTTCCGCGCTGAAGAAGCTGCTCGAGGACGACCAGTACGAGGTCGCGAGCCTCAACCTCGCGACCGAGCGCGAGGTGCCGTCCGACGCCACGGTCGTGGTGATCGCCGGGGCGACGATGCCGTTCCTCGACACCGACTGGGAGGCTCTCCGCGCCTGGCTCGACGCCGGCGGCCGGCTGCTCATTCTGGCGGCGAACCGCGTGGTGAACACGGAGGCCCCCGACTACAGCCAGCTTCTTGACGACTGGGGCGTCTCGGTTCGGCAGGACATCGTCTGCGACCCGACGTCCTCCTGGCTGGACCGCGTGCCCTCGGCGCTCGCGATCGCCGGGAACCGCGTGGAGCCGCACCCGATCACCGAGGGGTCGAAGGGCGTGGACCTGTATCTCGACGTCCTCACGTGCTCCCTCCGGGTCGACGAAGCGCCGCCTCAGCAGCCCGGCATGCCGGCCCCGACAGGGACGCCGGTCGCGCTGCTCAAGAGCACCGATCTGTCGTGGGGGCAGTCCGATCTGCCGCTCCGCGCGGCGAAGCAGGGCTCGGACACGCCGGGCCCGCTCGTTTTGGCGGCGGCGGTGGAGAAGACGCTTTCCGACATCCCCATCCCGAACCTGGACGACGCGGAGAGCGAAGAAGACGGTCAGGATAAGAAAGCCAAGGTCGTCGTGATCGGTGACGGCAACATGGCCGTCGACGCGGACGTCACCGAGGCCGTAGGCGTGCAGGCGATGGGGCTCAGGACGAGCGGGCGCTACTTCGTCCGCGACGCCGTCCATTGGCTCGCCGAGGCGGAGGACCTGATCGCCATTCCTCCGCGCGAGTTCGACGATCCGCCGCTGGACCTCTCGAAGGCCCAGGTGCGGTGGAACCGCTTCTTCGTGTTCTTCGGGCCGGCGCTCGTGCTCGTGGTCGGTCTGATGGTCTGGTATCTGCGGAGAGGGTGACGCGCGGTGCACATCAAGAAGCGCCACATGCCCGCCTTCGCGATGATCGCGCTCGCGGCCGGCCTCGGTGTCTGGGTGCTCACGACCCAGCGCGGCGAGAAGGGTGAGGGCGACAAGACCCTCATCCCGATTCAGAAAGAGGATCTCAGCCGCATCGAGGTCGAGTTCTACGCTTCTCGGGACACGGAGTACGACGAAGAGCGCGAGAAGCTGATCGAGGAGATCGAGAAGGCGAACGCGGAGTCGGCCGAGTCCTCCGAGTCCGGGGCGGAGAGCGCGAGCCCCGGCGAGTCCGAGCCGGAGTCCTCGGTGGAGTCGGTGGAGGGCGAGTCGGGGGAGAGCGCGTCGGCGGAGTCCGAGGCCGCGCTCGAGCCGAAGCGCCTCGTGATGGCGAAAGTGACCGAAGGCGAAGACGAGTACTGGACCTTCGAGGAGCCCATCCGCGCGCGGGTCGCTCCCGCAAGCGTGGATTCGCTGGTCGAGCGGCTGTCCTTCCTGGCCTGCACCCGCACGGTCGAGACCGACAAAGGCGAGGTGCTGAACCCCGCCGACTACGGACTCGAGAGGCCGGTGCTTCGGCTCACCTGCACCGGCGCCAAGGGCAAGACGGTGACGGTGGCGATCGGCAAGAAGCACCCGACCGCGCAGACGGAGCGCTTCGCGATGGTCGAGGGAACGAAGTCCGTCGCCGTGATCGACAACTCACTCGTCAGCGACCTCACGCGCGAGGCCGCGGACATGCGCGACAAGCGCCTCTTCACCCTCAAGTCCGACGAGGTGAAGACGGTCCGGATCGACCGCGGGCGCCAGCCCGCCGAAGTCGAGACGCCGGAAACCGAATCCGAAGCCGCGGAATCGGAAGGGCCGGAGTCCGAGGGCATCGAGTCGGATCCATGGTCCATGGAGAGCGAGGAGGACAAGGAACTCCCGCTTGAGGGCTTCTCCCTGGAGAAAGGCGAGACCGACGAAGGAGACGCGAAGTGGACGCTGTCGAGCGGCGCCGAAGGCGCGGCCGACGGTGACACGGCGAGTTGCGAGGGCCTCGTTTCGGGGCTCTGTTCCAAGTCGGCGACGGAGATCGTGGTCGACGAGCCGACCGCCGAGGACCTGGCGCGGTACGGGCTTGACGATCCGGTCCAGACGTTCACGCTGACGGGCCGCAAGAAGAAGGGCAAGAAGGAGCGGTCGACGGACACCACCGAGACGGTGACGATCGGCGACCGCGACGACGAGGGCAACTACTACGCCATGGCGAGTTGGAAGCCCGAGATCATGCTTGTGCCGGGCGCGGCGTTCGACGCGCTGGAGAAGCAGTTCGCGGACTTGCGCGACAAGTCGCTCCACGATTTCACCGCGGACGACCTCGAGAGCATCGAGACCGTGCGCGGCGGCTTCCAGGCGAAGCTTCTGTATGACCGCAAGGAGAAGAAGTGGAACCTTGCGGACGGCAATGACGCCAAGGAGTTCGCGGTCACAAGTCTCGTCGACTCCATGGTGAACCTGACCGCGAGCAAGTTCTACGTCGAGGCGACCGAGGACCTGAGCGCCTACGGGCTCGACGCGCCGCAGGCGACGGTCACTCTCCAGCCGCGGAAGGGCGATCCGGTGGTCCTGTACTTCGGGAGCATTCCGGAGGACGACCCGACCATGATCCACGTGAAGGTCGCGGGTCAGGACGGGATCGTGGGCGTGGAGTCGTACCGGCTCTACTCCATCCCGGAGAAGCTGTCGGACATCGCCGACGCGCCGGTTGCCGAGACCGAGTCCGCTTCGGGCTCGGCGGAGGCGGCGTCTTCGGCGGAGTCCGCGGAGTCGGCCGCTCCGGCGCTGGATGTGACGTTCGAGTCGTCGGCGTCCGAGTAGGCGACTCGGCGGGAGGCTGTGCGCTGTTGGGATCGGCCGGGCGGGCGCCGCCCGGCCGATCGCGCTTCATGGCACACCGAATGCCGGCTTGGCAAGGAACATGCCGGCTCCAGCGCGAAACGCACCCCGTCGAGGCGGCGTCGGGGCACGCGCCCGGCGATCGCCCGCCAAGGATGAGAGGTGGCTTCCCTCTTGGACATCGCGACGCTCGGAGGGCTTATCGGAGGCGCGATCCTCGTCTTCATCGGGATCCGTCTCGGCGGGGGCAGCCCGCTGCAGTTCCTCTCGCCCTCCGCGCTGTTCATCGTCCTTGGCGGCGCGACCATGTCGGCGATGGTGGCGTTTCCGATGGATCAGGTGATCGGCAGTCTGGGCTTGGTGCTGCGGACGATGCGGCGAGAGTCGCGCGATCCGTCGCCCCTGGTCGCGATGCTTGTGCAGGTGACGCAGAAGGCGCGCCGGGAGGGGCTTCTGGCTCTTGAGGGCGACCTGGACGACATCCCGTCGGATTTCCTTCGCCGCGGGCTGCAGCTCGTGGTGGACGGCTCCGACCCCCAAGTGCTGCGCGAGGTCATGGAGAACGACATACGCACGATGCAGGATCGTCACGCCGTGGGGCGCCGATTCCTGGAGTTCCTCGGGCGCGCTTGCCCCGCGTTCGGACTCGTCGGCACTCTTATCGGCCTCATCATGATGCTTTACGATCTGAATCCGGACACGCTCGGGTCTCATATGGCGGTCGCTTTGATCGCTACCTTCTACGGGGTGCTTCTCGCGAACCTCGTGTTCCTTCCGATGGCCAACAAGCTGGCGCTCCGAAGCGAGGAAGAGACGCTGTTGCGCTACATGATGCTGGAGGGCCTTGTGTCGATCCAGAGCGGCGAGAATCCGTCCGTCCTGGGCGAGCGGCTGCGCGTGTTCCTGCCGCCTCGCGAGCGGTCGCGGGCCGACACGACCGACGCCGATCTGTCGCCGAGCCGACGCACGGCGTGGATGCGCCGCTAGGGGGCGGAGACGATGGCGGGGACGATTCCAGAGCCGAGAAAGGAGGCGCCTCCGACCGACGTCTGGCTCATCACCTACGGCGACCTCCTGACTCTGCTGCTCACCTTCTTCGTCCTGCTCTATGCGTCGCTCTCGAACGCCGCGGCCTCAGGGGTGGGGGCCGGTCTCCAGCAGTACCAGGCCGTGTTCTACCGCCAGATCGCGACGAGCGCCGCCGGGGCTTCCGGCGTCATACGGTCGCTGCCCGGCGGAGGCTCAGACCTCCTCCAACGGGACCTCACCGATTTCTCGCAGCGCACGGCCGGGCCGGTGACCGTGGAGCAGATCGGGAACAGCGTCAAAGTGACCCTTGGGTCCGACATCCTCTTCGCGACATCGTCGTCCGTTCTCACGCCGGGCGCTGAATCCACGCTCACGGACCTGGCCGGCGTGCTGCGGCGCCATCCGGAACAGGGGATACTCATCAGCGGCCACACCGACAGCGTGCCTTTCGCGGCCGGCAACACGGAGTTCGTGGACAACCTTGGGCTGTCGTGCGCGCGCGCGGCCTCGGTGGACCGGCTCTTCCAGCGCGAGGGGCTCGATCCGGAGCGGATGCGGGTGGTGGGGTATGGGGATCGCATGCCGCGACCGGGAAAAGGACTTACGGGAGCCGAGTACGACGCTTGGCAGCGGCGGGTCGAGGTCGTCTTGACGCCGATGGCCGACAGAGCGGCGCGCGACGAGGAAGCGATGTTTGGGCCTGAGGGACCGGCGAAGCTGCTTGCGGACACGACGCGGCGTGAGGACGCAACGGAGCTGACGCCGATGCACGGTGCGCCGGGCGAGGGCGACGAGGCCGCCGAAGGCGGGCCGGTGTCTCCAGGCACCGGGGGCGACGTGGGCGGTCAGCCCGCGCCCGCCGGCGGATGGCCCGCGTTCTCCTTCCCGGCCGAACTGACCCGCCCGACGGGCCCGGCCGGTGAGGCGGCCGCTTTGGGGGCCGCCGCCGGAGCTTGGGGCGCGCCGACCGTCGAAGAGACCGCGCCGGCCCCCGTGGAGGCCGAGGCGGCGCCCGCCGCGGAGTCGCCATGACGGCGCCCGCGCGCTCGCAGCCCGTCTTGGACGTCGTGATCCCCGCGGGCGGCGAGGTCCGGCCTGATCGCGTCGAGGCGATGGGCGTACGGTACAAGCCGCTCGCGGACGTGTGCGGTCAACCGCTCGCGGCGTGGGTGATCGAGGCGTTGCGCGCCGCGCCCCAGGTGGGTCGGATCGCCCTCGTCTCCTCCCGGCCGGTGCTCGAGCGTCTGGGGAGTCTTGCGGACCTCACGGGCGAGGACGCGGGGTCCGGTCCGGCCAATCTGATGCGGGGGCTGGACCTTCTCGGCGGCCATGGGAGGGTGCTCGTCTCGGGTTGCGACGCCCCGCTCATCAGGCCGCCGATGGTGGAGCGCTTCATCGCTCGGTGCGCGTCCGACGCGGCCATCCACTTCAGCTACGTGCTCGCCGAGCGTTTCCAGGCGACGTTCCCGGGCGTTCCGAACCGCGGGATTAGGGTTCGAGAGGGCGTTCTCTACGCGGGCGCGCTGCATGTCGTCGACGCCGAGGCGATCCTGGGCATGCGGCGGGTCTTCGAGGAGGCGTTCTCCGCGCGGAAGCGCCCCGTGCGCATGGTGCGCATGCTGGGGCTCGGGTCGCTCGGGCGCTACGCCTGCGGGACCCTCAGCGTGCCCTACCTCGAGCGCCGCGCCGGCCGCATCCTGGGGGTGGCGTGTCGAGGCGTCCAAGTCGAAGACGCCGAGTTCGCCTTCGATGTGGACAAGCCGGAGCATCTCGCGGCGGCCCGTGAACTCGTGGCCGAGCGGATGACGCAGGACCAAGTCACCCTTCCGTCGAGGCGCATCGGCCGAGGACGCGCCCGATGGGTGGATCCCGCTCTCTACCGCAAAGAGGGCCCGGAGGAGCCCTGAGCGCTTCCGGCGGCCGGCCCTACCACTCGCCGATGGCCTGCATCGCCAGGTCCTTGGCGTTCTCGGGCCATTCGCCGAGGTGCAGCACGTTGCCGTCAAGGTCAATGAGGGCGTACCGCGGGGCGTCGGTTCGCGCAAGCGGCTTGGTCGCGTCGTCGGGGAGCCGGATCACTTTCAGATAGCGCCCCAGGTCGCCCATCTCCGACAGAAGACGCTCAATCCGATCGCCCGAGGCTTCATCGTCCGGAGGGCCGGAGACGAAGAGAATGCCTTTCATCCCGCGCCAGTCCCCGATTGTGAACTCCAGACCGGTCTCATCGCGCAGACCGACCTCGGGCGCGCGCCGTCCCTGCGGCGGGAAAACCGGGATGGCGTCCGCGTCGAGCACTTCGTACGGTCCCTCGCCCGGCGCGGGCGGCTCCGATTCGGTCGGCTCCGGAGCGACGTCGGAGGTTGCGCTCTCCGGGGCGGGGGCGGACTCGCCCACGACCGGAGCGGCGGCTTGGGCCGGCTCCGCGGCGAAGCCCTGGTCGACCAGTTCCTCGACGTTCTTCGGCCAGGACACGTGCCGGTAGAGGAGCGTGCCGTCGCGGGCGATGACGACCACCCACGGAAGGCCGCTGGCGTCCTCCGGGTGATAGGCCTCGAGGAGCGCGCCGTCCGGGTCGAACAGCAGGTCGTACCGCACCCCGTGCTCCTTGGCCCACGCGAGCGCCGTCGGGAGAGCGTCGGTGGCGCCCACGCCGATCACGTGGGCGGCGTCGGACTTGGCCGCCATGAGGGCGTTGGCCAGCGGGACCTCCATGGGGCAGTTCCGGCACCAGGAGGCGAAGAACACGAGCACGAGCGCCTTCTCTCGCCAGAGCGCGGACAAGGACGTCGCCGAGCCGTCCGGCGCCGTCAGGGCGGCATCGGGCGCCGGCGCGCCGACCGACATGGGATCCTCGCCCACGCGCGGGATGGTCAGGGGGGTGAGGGATTGCGAAGGCGCAAGAACGTAGCCCTCGGCCGCCGCCGCGCCGGCGGGCGCCGCGGCCATGGCGGCGCGCGTCGTGGCCTCATAGCGGAGCGCTCCCGCCTGAGCCGCGTAGGCGAGGGCGATGGCGATCATCACCCAGCCGAAGACGTTCTTGATCCTGTCCATCCACGAGCCGGCTTTGGGAAGCGACTGGGCCGCCCCGGCGAACGTGCCGATGACGATGAAGAGCATCCCGAGCCCGAGGCCGAAGGTGAAGAGCATCGCGCCGCCCAGAGCGATGTTCCCCGATTGGCCGACCTGCAGCCCGATGAGCCCCACGACCGGGGCGAGGCAGGGGCTGGCGACGGTGCCGAAGGCAAGCCCCGCGGCGAGCGCGCCGAGGTAAGAGCCCCCGCGGCGTTGGCCCTGCCAGGCCTGGAGCTTCGAGGGCATGGGGATCGTGAGCTTGTCGAACATCACCATCGCGAAGAGCATGCAGATGACGGAGATCCCCCAGGCGACCCAGGGGCTCTTCTGGATGTCATCCGTGCCGACGGCCATCCCGGCGAAGCGCTTGAGCGCCGCGAAGGCCATGCCGATGAGGCTGTAGGTGAGAGCGATGCCCAGGGCGTAGAAGAGCGCCAGGAAGAACCCGTCCTTGGTGCCTTTCCTGGCCTGAGCGCCGATGACCGAGATCGTGATGGGGATCAGCGGGTACACGCACGGCGTGAAGCTCGCGACGACGCCCGCGACGAACACGATCACGAAGGCCATCGGCGAGCCCGTCTCCAGGCCGCGCAAGGCCGTCTCCAGCCCGGCTTCCCACTCAGCGATCATCGAACCCATACGGCACCATCCCTGAGGTGAACGGGGCGGCGCCGAAGTCGGACGCCGCCCCGGCTTTTCGCGTCGCTCGTCAGGCGGTCGCTTCGCCCGTCACCGACTCGACCAACTCCTGGAGGCGTTCCCTGGACAAGAGACCGCTCTCCCTTCGCCTCTCGAGTCCGTCCCTGAAGACGATGACGGTGGGCACCACCATGATCTGATAGAGGGCCGGTACGCGGGTGTTGGAGCCCACGTCGAGGCTCACCACGCGCACGCCCTCGTCGAGCTTTCGGGCGAACTCGTTGAGCACGGCGGCCATCGCCTTGCACGGCGGGCACCAAGGAGCCGAGAAGTCGACGAGCACCGGAACGCCGGCTCCCAGGACCTGCTCATCGAAACTCGCGTCCGTGACCTGCCCGATGTCGCCCATGTCGTCCGCCTACCGAGCGTCGGCGATCAGGCTGAGCACCCTGGCCTTCGGGATCAGGCCGACCTGCCGCGCCTTCTCCTCGCCGCCCTTGAAAACGATGAGCGTGGGGATGGACATGATGCCGAACTTGGCGGGCACCTCGGTGTTCGCGCCGACGTCCATGCCGAACACGTCGACCTCGCCCGCAAGCTCGTCGGCGATCTCCGCGATCGTCGGCGCAAGCTGCTTACAGGGGCCGCACCACTCCGCGCCGAAGTCCACAAGCACGGGGCGCTCCGCTTTGATGACCTTCTCTTCCCATTCCGCGTCCGTGATCTGGGGGACGTCTGCCATGCATGTCACCTCTGCTTCCGAAAGTCGGGTGGCTCGCTGAGCCACCCGTTCCATACACCGCTTCTCACACGTTCCATCGGGGCCTTGTCATCCGGCCCCGCCCGCTTCGTCGCGCGGGCCGCGCCATTGTAGGCCCGGCCCTCGCGGGGCGTCCACAGCCTATCTCCCTAGGGCGAACACGAACTCCGCCGTCGCCGTCCTCGCGTCGTACAGCGCGGCCGCGTAGTCGCTCTTGGCCTGGGCCCGCGCCGCCTCCGCGGAGAGGAGATCCGTCAGAGGAATGAGTTCGTTGGCGTAGGACACGGCCGCGAGCTGGACCGCCTCATCGGCGCTCGCGAGCCCGGCCTCCGTGGTCCTCACCCTCTCCCGCGCGGCCCCCAGGTTCAGGAGCGCCTGCGTGACCTGCAGGGTGATCCCGTCCATCAGGGATTGCGTCTCCGCGTCGACCCGCTCAATCCGCGCGCGCGCCTGTTCCTCGGCGCTGGAGGATTCCTTGCCGTCGGTGATGTTCCAGGACATGCCGATTCCCACGGCCCAACGGCCCGTCTCGGGCATCGCGCTCGAGCGCAGGAAGTCCCACTGCGCGAAGAGCCCGAGCTGGGGGTCATTGCCGGCGTCGGCCATGTCCGCGCCCGCCTCGGCGGCGCGGCGGTACCCGGCCATCATCGCGACCTCGGGGCGCCGCGCCTTGGCTTCGGCGAGCGCCGCGTCGAGGTTAGCGGGCAGTTCCACCTCACGGTACTCGCCGGACACCGCGGGACGCCAGTCTTCGGGCGCGCCGAGAGCGGCGCGGAGCGCCGCCAGCGCTACGGCGTGGCCGTTCCGGGCCTTGGTGACCATCTCCTCGGCGGAGCGCAGCGCGACCTCGCTGCGCAGCGGGTCGAGCTTGGCGACCAGACCTACGCCGTGCATGCGCGTCACCGCGTCGTGCTGCGCCGCCATGGCCTTGTGATGCTCCTCGGCCACCTCCACCATGTCCGCCGCCTTCATCACGGTGAAGTACGCGGCGACGGCGTCGCGCGCGACGCTCTGGCGTTCGCGAGCGGCGGCGGCCACGGCGGCGTCGAGCATCGCTTCGGCCTGGTCTTTGTACGCTCCGGTTCGACCGGCGGTGAAGATGGGGATCTGGAGGCGGAGGCCGAGGTCCCAGTTGTTGCGCTCTCCGTAGACGAGCGTGCCCATTCCGGGGATCGTGAAGCTCGGCTTGTCCTCCAGACGCGTGTAGCTTCCGGACGCCGTAAGCCGCGGGTCGTCGGAGCCTTCCGCGCGTCGCGTCTCCGCCCGCGCGGAGCGGACGTCGGCGTGCGCGGCGACCACTCGGGGGTTGTGGGCGAGCGCGAGCGCGAGCGCCTCCTCGAGGCCGATGGGCCGGTCGGGGAAGACGGGCGCTTCGCTCTCAAGGCCCTCGGTTGCTCGGGCGTCGGTTGCGGGGGCGGGTTCCGGGTCCCGGGCCCGCGCCGGGCCAAGGACCAGGAGTCCGAGCAGCGCGCCAGCGAGCGTGCGGCGGAGGGTCATGGGGTCACCTCGCTCTCATCGCCCGGATTGGCGGACGCGTGACTCGCGGGCCGCCAACCCCTCTTCATGCGCCAGGAGGCCATCAGGTAGTAGAGCACCGGGACGGTCACGCGGGAGAGCAGCAGGGAGGCCACCTCGCCGGCCATCAGCGCGATCGCGAGTCCCTGGAAGATCGGATCGAAGAGGATCACGCTCGAGCCTACGACGACGGCGGCCGCGGTGAGAAGCATCGGCCGGAAGCGCACGACGCCGGCGTCGATCACCGCCTCATCGAGCGCCATCCCCTGGATGAGGCGGAGTTCGATGAAGTCCACAAGGATGATCGAGTTGCGCACCACGATGCCCGCTCCGGCGATGAAGCCGATCATGGAGGTCGCGGTGAAGAACGCCCCCATGCCCCAGTGGGCGGGAAGGATGCCCACCAGCGAGAACGGGATCGCGGTGAGGATGATGATGGGGGTCAGGAGGTCCTGGAACCACCCCACGACGAGGAAGTAGATGAGCACCAGCACGACCGCGAAAGCGAGCCCGAGGTCGCGAAACACCTCGTAGGTGATGTGCCACTCGCCGTCCCACTTCATGGCGAACTTATCGGTGAGGCGCGGCTGATGAGTAGTGAAGCGCTCCATCGAGTAGCCCTCGGGAAGCTCCATCGCGGCAAGGGTCTTGTTCATCTTCAGGATCGCGTACACCGGCGATTCGAGCGAGCCGGCCAGGTCGCCGGTGACGTAGACCACCGGCTGAAGATTCTTGTGGTAGATGAACCGGTCGGCGGTGACCTCGCGCACGACGGCGAGTTCGCCCAGGGGCACGAGGGCGCCGGAGGCGGAGGTCACCCGCACCGCCTCGAGGTCGTCCACGCTCGCGCGGCGCTCGCGCGGGACCTCGAGCCAGACGGCGACGTCTTCCTTGTCTTCTTCGATGTGAGCGAGCCCGACCTGAGCGCCGTCGGCGACGATGCGCAGCGTCCGCGCGATCTGCTCGGGCGAGACCCCGTGCAGGGCGGCCTTCTCCTTACGCACCACGAACTCGTACTTGGTCTGCGGCGCCTCGACGTACCAGTCCACGTCCACGACGCCCTCGGTGGAGCGGAA
>CAZCER010000068.1:0-5632 GCA_964497385.1 uncultured Armatimonadia bacterium
CCGCCCTCGGGAGACACGAGCGTCGTGGTCTCCTCGAGCGGGAAGGTGAGCGCCCCGAGCGTCACCGTGGTCTCGGACCGCTTGCCCTGCCGAATGTAGGTGAGCCGCACCGAGCCGTTCGGGCGAGCGAGCACGTCGCGCATGAGGTCGCCGCCGTTCGTGAGCGGCAGACCGTCGGCCTCGAGAAGCAGGTCCCCGCTGACAAGGCCGGCCTGGGCGGCGGGCCCGTTCTCGGGTACCGCGCCCACGACGGCGCCGGCGAACTCGCCGAGCCCGAGGTGAGCGACCACATCCTGCGGCGTGGGGGAGACGCTCATGCCAATGCGGCCCCACTCGACAACGCCCGTCTCGAGAAGCGCTTGCGCGGCGAAGCGCACGGTGTCGCCTTCGGCGCAGAGCACGAGAGGGTTCGCGACGATGACGGGCGGGGCGTCGGCGGGCCGCTCCGGCATGGTCTCGGGCAGGAGCAGGTTGTAGGCGAGAAGCTGTCTGCCGTCGAGCGGAGCGTGCCGCGAGTCGGCCTCGGGGATGGTCGAGATGAGGACGATGCCGACGATGGCGCCGTCCTCGGCGAGCACGGGCGCCCCGCTCATGCCGGGGTCGGCCTGGGCGTGGACCTCGAACGCGGCGCTCGAAGAGGGCACTCCGGGATCCATCACGGAGCGGTCGAGCCCGGCGACCAGGCCGGAGGAGAGTTTGTTGGGGAATCCGTAGCCGGCGCCCATGAGCGCGATGGCCTGGCCGAGGCGCGGCGCGCGTAGGCTCGCCAGGTCGATGGGCTTGCCGACCGGCTCGCGCACCTCGAGAAGCGCCACCCGCGAGAGGCGATCTCCGGCGAGCACCGCCGTCGGTAGCCTCCGGCCGTCGGTGAGTTCCACCCAGACTTGCTCCGCTCGGTTTACCACATAGGTCGAGGTGATGAGCCGCGACGGCGTGACGAAGAGGCCGGTGCCGACGAGGCGCAAGTGGCTCGCCTCGCCCTCCCCCTCCGCGTTCTCGGCGGGGCGGAGCGCGATGACCGTGGCGAGAGAAGGCCGCATGTCGTCGGCGACATCGGCCCAGTCCGCCAAGCCGGATTCGGCTGTGAGCGCGACGAGGAGCATCAGCGCGCCCAAGGCTGCTCGCGTCATCGGTAGTACCTCACCCGCGTTTCCGAATACATGGAGGAAGACGCTCCTTGGCGGGAGACAGGCTCACCTTTTCGTTCCATGGATGCGAGAGGATCGGGCGCCGCAGGAGAGGCCCGTTCCGCCGCGAGTGCGCTATCATGAAATTGCGCGTGGTGATACGGGTCGCCCCTCCGACGAGGTGACGACATGCGGTACGCGGTTGTGATCGAACGGGCGGTGGGGAACTACTCCGCGTACTCCCCCGATGTCCCCGGCTGCGTTGCGGTGGGCGGCACGGTGGAGCAGTGCAAGCGGAGCTTCCGCGAGGCCCTCGCGCTCCATCTCCAGGCGTTGGCCGAGGAGGGGCTGGAGCCTCCGACGCCGCTGCATCGCTCGACTACGTGGAAGTCGAGCCGTCGGGGGCGTAGGGGCGTCGGCTTCCCGCGCCCTGTCGGTCGCCGCTGCGGGGCGCCGCTACCCCACCGCGCCCTCCCCGGCCACGGCCTGGCGGACCCAGGGGAGGCACATCGCGAGGCCCTCATCCAGCGAGACCTCGGGCTCCCAGCCCAGGAGTTCGCGGGCGCGGGTGATGTCGGGTCGGCGGCGCTTCGGGTCGTCCGCGTGGAGGAGGGGGACGTCGATCGTGCCGCCCGTGGACCCCGTGAGGGCCAACACCTTCTCGGCGAGTTCGACCATGGTGTGCTCCGTCGGGTTCCCGAGGTTGACGGGTCCCGGGTGGTCCGAGGTCATGAGGGCCAGGAGACCGCGCGCGAGGTCGGAGACGTAGCAGAAGCTCCGAGTCTGCCGTCCGCCCCCATAGAGCGTCAGAGGCTGGCCCGCGAGGGCGCTCACGAAGAAGTTCGAGATGACGCGTCCGTCGTCGGTGCGCATGCGGGGGCCGTAGGTGTTGAAGATCCTCGCAACGTGGATGCGGACTCCGTATTTGCGCTGGTAGGCGAAACACATGGCCTCGGCGTAGCGCTTGCCCTCATCGTAGACGGAGCGCGGTCCGGTGATGTTGACGTTTCCGGTGTAGCCCTCCTGCTGGGGATGGACCTCGGGGTCGCCGTACACCTCGGAGGTGGAGGCCTGGAGGAAGCTCGCGCCCTTGTGCAGCGCGAGGTTCAGCAAGTTGTGGGCGCCCTCGGAGCAGGCCCGCATGATCTCGATGGGGATGCGGTCGAAATCGACGGGGCTCGCGGGGCAAGCGAGGTTCGCGACGTAGTCCACGGGGCCGCCGATCATGAGGGGGTGGCACACGTCGGCCTCGATCACGGTGCAGCGATCGGGGATGGCGCAGTCGTTCGCGTTCGCGTGGGTGCCGGTGGAGAAGTCGTCGACGAGTACGACGTCGTGCCCGCGCGCGAGGAGCAAGCGCGCGAAATGGTAGCCCACGAAGCCGGCTCCGCCGGCAACAACCGTACGCGGTCTCATGGTGCGGGATCACTCCATCCGAGTTGCCGAGCGCCGGATCCGCATCCGCCGCAGGGCCGCCGCAGCGCCTGGGACGTGCGTCAGGGGCGCGGCTTGACCTGGGCCAGGGGCCCGCTTACACTCGCCCTTTGTCCGGAAACGGCTTCGGCCAAGAGAAAGGACAGTGTCCCCGTGAAGAAGTTCTACATCACGACGCCCATCTACTACCTGAATGCGGAACCGCACATCGGGACGGCCTACACCACGGTGGCCGCGGACGCGCTGGCCCGGATGAAGCGGCTGCAGGGAATGGACGTCGTCTTCGCGACGGGCACCGACGAGCACGCCGAGAAGGTCGTGGCCGCCGCGGAGCGAGCCGGGCTCTCGACGGCGGAGTTCGCCGCGAAGCTTGCGGACGCCTATCGCGAGGCCTGGGCGCGTCTCGACATCACCTACGACGACTTCATCCGCACGCCGGAGCCCCGCCACCACCGCGCCGTTCAGGAGGTCTTCACGCGGCTCCTGGCGACCGGCGACATCTACAAAGGGGAGTACGAGGGCTGGTACTGCGTGCGCTGCGCGACCTTCTACCCGGACTCGGACATCGCGGACGGAAAGTGCCCCGCGCCGGAGTGCGACGGCAACCCGGTCGAGAAGCGCAAGCAGCCCGCGTACTTCTTCCGCGCCTCGGCGTACCAGGACAAACTGCTCGACCTTTACGCGAAGAACCCGACCTTCGTGCGGCCGGACTTCCGCATGAACGAGGT
The DNA here is from genome assembly GCA_964497385.1 of uncultured Armatimonadia bacterium. GTDB lineage: Bacteria > Armatimonadota > Zipacnadia > UBA1398 > UBA1398 > CAZCER01. The sequence continues at coordinate 3,290 of CAZCER010000068.1, forward strand.
GATCGCGTTCGTCCAGTCGGGCCTCCGAGACTGCTGCATCTCGCGCCCGAACAACGGGTGGGGGGTGCCGATCCCGGGCGATCCCGAGCACCAGGTCTACGTGTGGTTCGACGCGCTGATCAACTATCTCACCGTCGCGGGGTGGCCGGACGACACGGAGAAGTACGAGGCTGTTTGGCCCGCGGACGTGCACGTCATGGCGAAAGACATCCTTCCGCGCTTCCACGCAAGCCTCTGGCCCGCGATGCTGATGGCGCTGGGACTGCCGCTGCCGAAACTCGTGGCGGCGCACGGCTACTGGCTCGCGGCGGACAAGAAGATCTCGAAGTCCTCAGGCGGGCTCGTCTCGGTGGAAGAACTCGTCGAGGGGCTCCTCGAACTGGTTCCGATCCAGCGCGACGTGGCCTATGACGCCGTGAGGCACTTCTACCTGAGGGAGATGCAGTTCGGGCAGGACGCGACCTTCTCGAACGAGGCCCTCTGGAGCCGCCTGAACTCCGACCTCGCCAACGACCTCGGCAACGTGCTCAATCGCTCGCTTCCGCTGATCGAGCGCAACCTGGGCGGGACGGTCCCGGAGGGCGCGATGGACGCGGAGATCGAGGCGGCGCTCGCGGAGTGCGCGAAGGTCGTTCCGGAGCGGACGGACGTCTGCGACTTCCGGGGCGCGCTGGACGCGATCTGGCATGTGATCGGGATGCTGAACAAGTACCTCGACACGAAGGCCCCGTGGGCGCTCGTGAAGCAGGAGGACCTCCAGCCGGCGCGGGACTGTCTCTTGACGACCTGTGAGGCGATCCGGCGACTCAGCGTGCTTCTGCTGCCGTTCCTCCCGCACGCTTCGATGGAGATCCGCCGCCAGCTTGGGATTGGCGAAGCGGTCGAAGGGACGCTCGAGGAGGAACTGGCCGGCGGCCCGAAGATGGCCGGAGTCACGATCAACCGCGGCGATCCGATCTTCCCGAGAATCAAGATCCCGACCGCCAAAGCGGCGAAGAAGGCGGGCCCCGCGGAACCGTCGGGCAAGCCGACCGTCACGTTTGAGGACTTCGCGAAGCTCGATCTGCGCGTCGGGACGGTGCTGTCCGCCGAGCGCGTCGAAGGCTCGGATAAGCTCTACCGGCTGCAGGTGGACATCGGCGCCGAGACGCGGCAGATCGTGGCGGGAATCGCGGAGGCGTTCGCGGCCGACGAGATCGTCGGGAAGCAGATCGTGATCATCGCGAACCTCGAGCCGGCGAAGATCCGCGGCGTGGAGAGCCGCGGAATGCTGCTCGCATGCGGCGGGAAGGTCCCGACGGGCTTGGTGACGATCGACCGCGCGGTTCCCAACGGAGAGATCGTGCGCTGAAGGCTCCATGAAGCCTTGAGCGGGCTGCAGGAGAAACCGACTAGACATAAGAAGCTATGGTTCGGCAAGGGCATGCTGTTGCCCGTCGCTTGCGGTGGACTGCACCCGTCTAGCGGGGATGCGGCCGCGGGCGTGCGGGACGGAAAGGCGGCTCTGGCCGTCCGAGCTACCAACGGAGGTGCTTTGCGTTGCGCAAGACCCTACTGCTCGTGGTGGGCGGACTGCTCGTAGTCTGCGGCGCGGCGATGGCCACCCCTACCAACGTCATCGAGATGCCGACCGGAACGGTCGTCGGTGACGAGGAGTGGAACTTCGGCGTCGACCTCGGCTACGACTGGGACGCGGGCACGACCGGCTACACGGCCGGTGTCACCTACGGATTCGCGGAGGATTTCGAGTTCGGCCTCGACGCCACGAATCGCATCAACAACAACGTGTACGCCAACCTGAAGTGGCGCGTCACGGATGAGGGCAAGGACGACTGCGTGGCCGTCGGTCTCATGGACTGGGGCTTCAGCGGGAACTCGCCCAACATGATCTACGCCGTGGCGACGCTCGCGGGCGACGAGTCGGATGACGCTCGCTTCCACATCGGCGCCTACTACGGCGACGAGGGCTTCCTCGGCGACAACGTCAACCTCATGGCTGGCGTCGACTTCGGCGACGAGGACTGGCGCGGCTACATCGACTACATCGCCGGCAACAACCCGCGCGGCGCGTTCTCCGCCGGCGTCGGCTACCTCGACGATGAAGGCGAGTGGGGCGCGAAGCTCGGCTACCAGCACGCGAACCAGAGCGGCGCGAACTCGATCTTCATGCAGGTGGACTACTGGGCCGACTAGCGCGCGCGCTATGAACGAAGACCTGCGGGGCGGGGCCGAGCGTTCGGCCCCGCCCCGTTGTCGTTGGGGGGGGGGGGGGGGGGTAAGGATCACCCAAAACGCCGAGGGATAAAGGGGGGACCACCGGTAGGGGGGTTGAACCAACAAGAA
>CAZCER010000068.1:5642-12534 GCA_964497385.1 uncultured Armatimonadia bacterium
CCCCCCCCCCCCGCCCGCCCCGCCCCCCGCCGGGCGGGCCGGGCCCGCGCCCGCCCCCCCGCCCGGGTGCCGTGGGGGGGGGGGCGGGGAGGAAGGATGCAGCGACTCGGCGTCGGATGCAGAGGCGTCCGACGTGAAGGGGGTTCGACCATGCATGACGCGGACTGGATGGAGCGGCGTGTCTGGCTTTTCGCGGGCCTGATCGTCATCGGGGTCGTGACGCTGATCGTCCTGGCCCTGCTTCCGTCGCCTAAGGTCCCATCGCGGGAGGACATGGAAGAGCACACTCGCCGGCGGATGGAGGCCATGCACCCGGGCGTTCCCGCGGGTCCGGATGAGGCGTCGGGCGACATGGAGGAGCGGACGCGGGAGTACCGCGAGAGCGCCCGTGAGGCCGAGGAGAGGGAGCGGAGCGCGCGGGAACGGGCCATCCGCGCGGTGGAGGAGATAGAGAAGGGGCCGTAGCGCGACTGGCAATCCGGAGAACGACAAGGCCGCGCGGTCGCCCGCGCGGCCTCCGTTTCTCGCGATTGGTTGCGGTTCGCTCTACTGGACGTCGATCAGCTCGACCTCGAAGACGAGGTCGGAGTTCGGCGGGATGTCCGGCGAAGGGCTGTTGGGCCCGTAGGCGAGCTTCGCGGGGATGATGAGCTTCCGCTTTCCGCCCTCTTTCATGGTGAGCAGGCCCTCCTGCCAGCCCTGGATGACGCCGTTCAGGGGGAACTCCGCCGGTTGGCCGCGCTCGACGGAAGAGTCAAAGACTTTGCCGTTCGACTTCAGGGTCCCGTGGTAGTGCACGGTCACCCTGCTGGTGGGCTGGGGGGACTTGCCGCTTCCGACCTTGATGTCAACATACTGAAGGCCGCTGTCGGTGGTGACGACCTTCTCGTCGCCCTTGGCTTCCTCGTCCTTCTTCTTGTCGTCGTCCTTCTTGGCCGCGGACTCGGCGGACTCGGCCCCGGACTCGGTCGACTCAGCCGATTCCGTGGATTCCGTCGCCGCCGGCTTCGCGTCGGCCGGGGCCGGCGGCTTCACCGCGGACGGGGTCGGAGCCGGGGCGGGCTCGGGGGCGGGCTTCGCGCACCCCGCGAGCGTGGCGATGGCGGCCAGCAGCAGAGCGGCGGCCATGACAAAGACTGCGATCCTCACGCGCGTTCACCTCTCGCTCTCGTATCTTCCAGGACGCACGGTCCTGCGCGGCCGCGCTAGCGCGCGGCTTCCTCGGCGATCGCTTCGAGCATGCGCTCGGCGTTGAGACGGGTCAGCTTGTTGATGAGGCTCTTGAGGAGCGACCCGATGAGCGGAACGTTGATCTCGACCTCGAGGTCGATGGTCATCTTCGAGCCGCCGGACTCGGTGGCCTCGAACTTCCAGACGCCCTGATAGACCTCGTAGTCGCCTTCCGTCTGGTGGAAGGTGCAGACATGGGCCTCATCGTCCCAGTCGTCGCGCTCAATCCAGCGAATCTTGCGGTTGAACTGCTTAATCACGCCGACCCAGCGCGTGAGGGTGGAACTCCCGTCGCGCTCCAGAATCTCGACGGACTCCATGTCGGGCATGATCTCGCCAAAGCGCTCGACGTCCTTCGCGACGGCGTACACGCGGTCCAGAGGCGCCTCGCAGACGTGCTCCACAGTGATCTTGCCCACAGTCACTCCATGCCTTCCCCGCTCAACGTCTCTCCGCGCGGCGCAAGCGGCGCGACCTTGAGCCAATCGTCGACGGGCCGAACGTCCATCGCGTAGTACGCCCGCATGATCTCTACGCCGTCGGCAAGGGCCGGCAACGCGCGCCCGAGCGGGCAAGGCAGCCACTCCACGAAACCGAGCAGCCGGCAGATGAGCGGGCGAACAGGATACACCGCGCACCGGCGGGCTGTCATGTCGTAGAGCGGGCAGAACCGCGCAACGAACTCCGACGTCGGGTCGGGGCGGAACGTTTTGTCCTGGACCAGAAGCGCGCGCAGGTTCTCGTCCCCGATCCGCTCCGCTGCGAACTGGCGAACGCGCTCCCACTCCTCGCGGGCGAACGGAAACGCGCCGGAGCACTTGATGGCGCACGCGTGGCAGCCCGCGCAGTAGGCGTCGGTCGGGATGCGCGCGTACAGCTCTTCGAGGACGAGCATTCGGGGCTCGCTAGTCGTCGAATACGACGGCTGAGGGCTTGCCGCTGTCTCCGGAGAGCCAGGCGGCCTCGGTGAGTTGGATGACGCGCAGTCCGCAGACCGGAGGCGCCGCGTTCTCCTCCTCGCCTCGGATGGTCGCGATCCAGTTCGAGTCCGGGTCGCTCGCGGGGGGCAGCTTCTCGGGTTTCGAGGACTCGCCCTTGGCGTTCTGCAGCGTGAGTTCGCCGTTCCGCATGTACAGCGTGCCCTCGGCGCCGAACCAGGTGAGGTCCTCCCACCAGCCGCTGGCGTGGCCGATGACGCTGACCGTCCCGAGAGCGCCGTTGGTGAACTTCACCGACGTGGCCGAGAGGATGTCCACCTCGCTGTCGAGGTTGTCCACGTAGGCGAAGACCTCCGCGGGGACGAGGCTGGAGGTCCAGAGGATGACGTCGATGAGGTGGCTGCCCGAGTCGTTGAGTTGCCCTCCGCCGGAGAGGGAGAGGTCCTGCCGCCAGGAGCCCTTCGTTCCGCGGTACCAGTTCTGCGACTGAAAGCCCTGGATGTAGTGGATCTCCCCGAGCTTGCCCGCGGCGATGGCGTCCTTGATGTAGCGGAACGCGGGTTGCGTGTGGCGCTGGTAGGAAAGCGCGAAGGTGAGCTGCGTCTCGTTCACCTTGCGGATGAGTTCTTTCGCGTGGTCGACGCGGCAGACCATGGGCTTCTCGCAGAGGACGTGCAGGCCGCGGTCGAGCGACTCCATCGCCTGCTCGAAGTGGAGGGTGTGCGGAGTGTGGATCTGCACTCCGTCGAGCGTCTCTTTGTCGAGCATCTCCCGCCAGTCGGCGTAGACCGCGCACTTGGCGGCGTCCGGGTTCGCCTCGATCATCGCCTGGATCATCTTGTCCGAGACGTCGCACAGGGCGACGACCTCCGCCCGGGGGTCCGCGTGCGTGCGCGTGAAGTGCCCGCGGGCGATTCCGCCCGCGCCGATGAAGCCCACTCTCAGTCTCCCGCTGTCGCCCATATCCGCGTCCTCTCTCGGTCCAGCGTTAGCTTCGCCGGCTAATACCTCACGTCGGCGGTTAAGACCTGCCCGACGAAGGGGGCCGCGACGAAACCACGGAAGCTCTGAAGCGTCAACCTCTTGGCGGTGACAAGGCGCCGCCATTGCCAACTGACGCGTGGTGTGGAGAAAGGGAATCAACTTTGAAGCGCACACTTTATGTCCTACTGGTAGCTGTTTTGGGCCTCATGGCCATTCCCGCGTTCGCGCAGGATGACGCGAACGCCGAACTCGAGCAAGCCGCGCGCGACCTCTTCGCGGCAGTCACGGACTTTGATCGCGCGGCCCTTGAGGCCGCCGTCGCGGAGGACGCCGAGGTCGCCCTAAGCTACCAGGGCGTCTCGGTTCTGAGCCGCGGCGACTTCCTCGCCTTCGCCGGCGCTCAGGACCTCTCGAGCCTGAGCCTCACCGAAGTCGACGCGCGCGCGATCGGCGCGATGGGCTTCGTCGAGATGACGATGGAGATGCCTGGCTTCGTGGACGGCTTCTTCTACGGCGTCTTCACGAAGGCCACACCTGAGGCCCCATGGGTCCTGACCGGAGGCGTCATCGACCCGATGTCGGGGATGATGAGCGACGGCCAGACCGCGAAGATGGACGAGGTCGTGGCCGGCGTCAAAGACACGATCGGGACGATGGCGAAGGAGGGCGACCTCCAGCCGATGATCGACTCCCTCAACGCCGAGCACTGCCGCGCCATCGTGGCCGTGGGCCCGCAGATCATGGTGAACGCAGTAGGCGCGGACAAGGTCGCGGAGCAGATCAAGATGCTTGGCGCGATGGCGGGCCAGATGGGCGGCTCGGGGCTTATTCCTGAGATCCCGGACGACCCGGCGGACCTGCCGTTCCCGGCGGGGCAGATCGTCGGCAACTCCGTTCTCGTGATGTGGGCCGAGCCGACCATCCCGATCATGGGCAATGACACGACCCTGCGCTCGGCGATCCTATTCCTTGTCGAGGACGGCGAGCCGACGGTCATCGGCATCGTCGCCGGCGTCGATCTCGACATGGCCGCCGCGATGGGCGGCGGCGGGGTCTAGGGCGCATCGGGGTCCAGGCGAGCCAGCCTCTCCTTGGCTCGAGCCGAACGGCCTGTCCCGGCCGGCGCCGCTCGAGCCAAGAATTCGGTTCGGGGGTGGCTCGCGCGACACCGAGCTGGAGGCGATACGATGAGACCGCTACTGGTTGCGCTCGTTGCACTGACGGCCGTTTCTCTCGCACTGACGAGTTGCCAGCCGAAGCCGGCCGCCGACGAAGGCGTCGCGGCGGCCCCCAAAGCTCCGGGCGGGACGGGCAAAGCCGCTCCCGACAAGCCCGATGCCGACAAACCGGCCGAGTCCGACGAGGCCGGAGCCGGCGCCATGGTCGGCGGCGGAGCCGGCGATGAGCCCGCGCCGCCGAGCGAGGCGGGCGCGACCGGCGGCGCTGCCGACGACGCGACCGCGACCAGCGGTGAGGTCGAGTGGGCGAACTCGCTGGAAGACGCTCTTGCGCGCGCCAAGGCCGAGGACAAGCTGGTGGTCCTCGACATGGCCGCCGAGTGGTGCCCTCCGTGCAAGCTTCTGGCCGACGAGGTCTGGAACTCGGGAGACGCCGACGACGTCCTCTCCAAGTTCGTGCCCGTGCTCGTGGACGTGGACGCGAACCCGGAGATTGGCCAGAAGTACGGCGCCGCCAGCATCCCGCACATCTGCATTCTGGACGCCGACGGGAACAAGGTGGACGAGACCATCGGCTACCCGGGCAAAGAGAAGATGATCCAGTGGCTCGAGTCCAAGGCGCGGTAGGCCTCGGCGCTCGGCGCACACGCAACCGAACGGGCCCGGCGCGGAGCCGGGCCCGTTCGCCCTCTCCGGTCTCAAGGCGCGGGCTCGACCCGGCGTCGGTACGCACGGTTCGTCGTCCGGAACCGGAGGGTGAGCGCAGTATGAACGCGCGTCTGAGGAGCTTCAGTCTCGTCATGGCTCTTCTGGCTGTGACGCTCTCGGTTGGCTGCCGCCGCGAGACGCCCGCCTCGCAAAGCGAACCCGATTCGTCGCCGAAGATCGAGCCCACGATCATCACCGAGAGTTCCGCCCCTCCGGCGTTGTCCTCTCCGGCCCCCGCGGCTCCTGTTCACAACGCCCCTCCCGCCTCGCCGCCGCCCGCGGCCTCGACCGCGGTGCGCTGGGAGGGCGCGCTCGATTCGGCTCTTCAGCTTGCCGCGACGGACCGCCGGCCGGTGATGGCGCTGTGTTGCTCGAACCGGGTCCCGGATTGCGGGCGAATGCGCGCCGAGGCGATGAACGACCCGGAGGTCATCGCGGCTTCGCAGGCTTTCCACTGCACGGTGGCGGACCTGGACAAGGACGCGGACCTCGCGGATCGGCTCGAAGTGACCGCTCTGCCCGCGATCGTGTTCCTGACTCCCGACGGCGAGGTGTACGACGCGTACCAGGGGTACGGCTCGCCCGCGTTGGTTGCCGAGGCGTTGCGCGAGGCCTCCGCGGCTTTCGCGACTTCCGGAGGGGGGACTGCAGGCCCGGCCGCAAGTCAGGGAGAATAGCGGTCCGGCCCGCGTGTGGGCTCGTACGCCAGAGGAACGGTGGGCTGCTCGTGACAGAAGACCTGGCTAGGCTGGCCGAGGTTCAGGCGCTGGACCGGCGGATCGCGGCCCTTGAACGCGCCATCGCCGACTTCGACGACGGTACGGAACTCGCGCGCAAGATCAAGGCGACGCTTCGCAAGGTAGCCGCCCTCACCGAGGAGCACAAGGCGCTTCAGGCGGCCCAGAAGGAGGCCGAGCAGACGCTCTGGCGCATCGAGCAGAAGCTCCAGGACGAGAAGAAGCGCCTCGAATCCGGCAAGGTGACCGGTCACAAAGCCGTCCAGGAGTCGCAGGCGCACATCGAGTCCCTGCAGGCGCAGCGCGGACGCGCGGACGAGGCCGTGCTGAAGGCGATGGACGCCGCCGCACGCGCGGCCGCCGAGATCCGCGAGCACACGGAGCGCATCGAGAAGGCCAAGCCCAAGCTCGCGAAGACCGTCGAGAAGCACAAGACGGAGACCGAGCGCCTCCGCGCCGAGCTGTCCGAGCGGGAGACCGAGCGGGCGCTGGCGGCGGAGGCCGTCAGCCGCCAACTCCTGACCCGCTATGAGGGGATCCGCAGACGGGTGGGCACGGTGGGGCTGGTGGAGTTGTTCGAGCCCGTGTGCCCGGAGTGCCAGACGGCGGTGCCCGAACTGGTCTACGAGAGGTTGCTCACTTCCTCGGCTCTGCAAAGCTGCGAGAACTGCGGCAGGCTCTTCTGCCGCTCGGACGAGGAGTAGGCTCCTCGTCTGACCCCATCACCACCGCGCCCTCGGCTACGGAGCCGTGAGCAATGAAGCGCCAGGTCCGGGTCACCTGAGGCTCATCGCGCTCCAGTTGGGCGCGGGCGCCGAGGGTAGCGACATCCCGATGACGTGATGGGTGGGGGCAGCAAGCCCCGGCGACCGACGCATCCGCCGCCCGCCCGACGCACGGTGCGTCTCGCTCCCTCCGCGCTCCTTGACGCCTCCGCCTTCTATGAGATCCGACGGTGGGACGACGTCGCCGGGCGAACGGCACGGACCGAGCGCCGCACCTGGTCGCTGCGAGGCACGCAGGCCTCGCTCACCGGGGATGCCCATGTAGGCGAACCGTCGCCGGCTCGCGGGTCTCCCTGTTAGAACTCCACCCTCACCTCGATGGGGCCGCCGGT
>CAZCER010000069.1:0-2180 GCA_964497385.1 uncultured Armatimonadia bacterium
TCCGCGACATGCAAGTGGAAGTGCGCTTGAAGGCCCGAGAGGGCGTGCTCGAGCGCATGGGCGTCGACTCCGAGGTCGATGAGGGCCGCGAGCGTCATGTCGCCGGAGATGCCGACGAAGCAATCGAGATGCAGGTGCTTCATGCGTTGGTGTCCCCATTCACGAGGCTCGCGAAGACCGCAGCCCCGAATCCGTTGTCGATGTTCACGACCGAGAGGCCCGAGGCGCAGCTGTTGAGCATCGCAAGCAGCGCCGCGAGGCCGCCGAACGAGGCGCCGTACCCGACGCTTGTCGGCACGGCGACCACGGGCGAGGCCACGAGGCCTCCGACCACGCTCGGGAGGGCCCCCTCCATGCCGGCCGCGACGACAAGCACGCGGGCGCCGGTGAGCACGTCGATGGAGCCGATGAGTCGATGGAGCCCCGCGACGCCGCAGTCGTAGACGCGCTCAACGCGGTCCCCCATGGCCTCGAGCGTGATGGCGGCTTCCTCCGCGACGGGCACGTCAGCGGTTCCGGCGCAAACCACCGCCACGTACGAGGTCTCGTAGTTGCGCTTCTTCCGCATGCGGCCCGGCCCGGCGACGACGATTCGGGCATCGGCGTTGTAGGTCGCGTCGCCGGTGGCCTCTCGAACGACCTCGAGCGCTTCGGGGCCCGCGCGGGTGATGAGGATGGGCATGTCGCTCACCGCGTACAGACGCGCGGCGATGTCGGCGATCTGGGCCAACGTCTTGCCGGGTGCGTAGATGACCTCCGGCCGGCCGGTGCGGTCCTGCCGGTCATGATCGACCCGAGCGAAGCCGAGGTCCTCGTAGCGTAGGGCGCGCAGCTTCTCGGCGGCTTCGTCCACGCCGAGCCGCCCCTCGCGGAGCGCCTCGAGAACCAGGCGTGTAGCGTCCGTCACGGGGCATCACCTCTCCAGGATCAGCCGCTCCCTTCGGCGAGGCGGCTCCGGGGCCTCTTGGCTCGCGGGCCTGCGATCGGAGGTTGCGGCTCCTCGTCGCTGCCACGCCGCGGCAGAAACGTGACAACGATGAACTGAATATAACACGACGTATACGGCGGAAGCCGCCGCTCGTCAAGCTTCGCGAGCAGGTGTTCGCTCCGTGGACACGAAGGAGCGAGTTCAGGCATGATACGGCCGGAGGTTTTCGCAATGCAGAGGTTGCTGCCTGTCTTGCTTTCTGCCGGCCTGTGTCTCGCTGCGGCCGCCGTCCTCGCGGGCTGTGCGAGAGACGGGGGCGCGGGAGGGCCTGCGGGAGCTTCGGCGCCGCCGTCGGGCGCGACGGGCGTGGAGTCCGAAGTGGTCTACGTCCAGGGCGAGACGGAGATCGTGCAGCCCAAGTCCACGGCGATCGTCGAGACGGAGAGCGACGGCAAGCAGAGCGTCGTGATCACCGAGAGCGGCGAGGGAGGGGCTGTCGAGCATCGCGTCACGACGGCCGACACGGACTTCACCGCGGAGTCCGTCGGCGTGGATGTGCCTCCGGAGGCGAAGCTCGAGAAGAGCAGCGAGATCGAGTCTCTGGAGTCCAGCCGACCCATGCTGCCCGGCATGGCCGGAGCGAAGGCCGCGATCTACACCGTTGGCGACATGACGGTGGATGGAATTGTCGAGTTCTACACATCCCACGAGTCCGGGGACTACTCGCTCACGCTCGACGGCCGAGAGATGGGACTGCCGGCCGTGCTGATCGGCACAAGTGAGAACCCGGAGGTTCAGATAGCCATTCAGGTCGCCGAGGGCGAGCCGCCCGTGCTGATGATCCTTGATCTCAGCGGCTCGGCGATGGACATGTCGGAGTCCGAAGCGACTCCGAAGGGGGAATAGCGGTGACGCGTCTCTCGTTGGCCGTTCTGGCCGCCGCCGTTCTGGCGTGGTGCCTGTGCGTTGCGGGGTGCGCGAAGGCCCCGGAGCCGGCCCCGACTCCGACCGTGGAGCGCACCGCGGCGGTCGAGTCCCAGCCGGCGTCTCCGGCCGATGATGAGGCTGCGGTCATGACGCCTCTCGATGGTTCGGCGCTCCCGTCGGGCGAGAGCGGCCCCGGGGGCGAGGACCTCTTGGCGGGCGCCATGGATGAGCCGCTCGTCACGGACACGGGGGAGGAGATCACCCTTTTCGGTCCGCTTGGGCCTGCGTTCCTGAAGCTGATCGGGGCGGGGGACGCGGTCATTGA
>CAZCER010000069.1:2190-12507 GCA_964497385.1 uncultured Armatimonadia bacterium
GCGAGGAGATGGAGATCAGCTACTCCGCCGCCGAGCACACGGCCGAGACGATGGATTTCGAGGAACCCAAGTCGCTGGAGCGGAGTTCCGGTTTCGAGATCTCGGGTCTCGTGCCCGAGAGCGTCGTGCGTGGGTACCTGGAGAGCATGGCCAGGGCCGGCGGCGAGTCGCAGCCGAACGTCGAGGTGACCGAAGAGGACCGCCGCGTCGCGGTGGACGCGGCCGTGTACACCCCGGACGGCAAGGCGACCGAGGTCGCCGCGAAGTTGGTCGGGGGCGATGCGAGCAAGTACGCGAGCGTGCCGCTGGGCGAGTCGGCCGTGGTGTGCATGCCGACGGACCCGGCGAAGACCGCGCTCTTCATCGTCGCGGCGGTTCCGGAGTCCGAGGAGGTGCAGGTTACGTATCTGAACCTGCGCGAGGCGCCGAGGTCGCTCCAGGGCCAGCTCACGATGATGCGCGCGATGGCCGCCGCGCAGGCCCAGCAGGGCGGAGCGACCGGCCCCGGCGGGACCAAGACGATGCGCATGCGACCGGCGCGGAAGCCGGAGTAGCCCCAGGCGGGGCTCCGGCCCCGGAGGTGTGCGGATGGACATGCCAGGCCACCGAGTCCCGAACGCCGAACTGGCGGCTTTCTCCCAGCAGTTCGCCACCATGCTCGCGGCGGACGTGAAGCTCATGCCGGCGATCGTCACCTCGCGGCAACAGACCACCGACGAACTGCTGAGCGAGGTCCTGTTGGAGGTGCAGACGGGCCTGGAGAACGGGCTCACCTTGGCCGCCTCCATGTCCGCCCATCCCGACGTGTTCTCTCCGTTCTGCATCCAACTCGTGCGTCAGGGGGAGTTGGAGGGGGCGCTCCCCGACGCTTTCCTGAAACTGGCGGCCCACTACGCGGGGACGGCCGGCGCGGAGACGGGCGGCGCCGGCGGCCGCGTCGTGGTCGCTCTTGACGCGGGCGCCATCTCGGAGGCGATCCGGCCTTTCGCGGTCGCCGCGCTGATCGCGGTCGGCGTCGTGGGGATCGCCTGCGGCGTCATCCTGGTCGCGAAAGAGCGAGGCCTGATCCCGGAGGGGCTCTCCGGCCCCACGATTCTGCTCGCGAGCGCGCTCACGCTGCTTCTGACGGCCGTGACCCTGCACGGCTCTCGCCGCAGGCCGGCCCCGACGCCCGTCGCCGCTCCGGCGCGCGCCGCGGCGCGACCCGTCGCTCCGACGACGGCGGCGCCGGAGACCGCCGCGCCCGCTCCCGCGCGGACCGACACCGAGTATCTTCAGCGGGATCCCAGCGAGCCCATCAACCTAGACGACATCTAGCGGCCGGCCTCTCTGTCGACGCAAGTCGAGAGACGCGGGCCGCGAGTCGCCCCCGAGGGCGCTCCTTATCGAGCCGCCCTCTTGTGCGCCAACGGCGGCTCGCACGATACGACGATCACCCTACAGCCCCACCGCGGGCTTCGGCTTTCGGGCGGGCGACACTTGGAGAGAAAGAGGTGGAGCTTGTGCGCAGCGATATCGTGAAGCACGGAATCGACGCGGCGCCTCGGCGCTCGCTCCTGATCGCGACCGGACTGGGGTCCACGCGACTAGAGAAGCCCTTTGTGGGCATTGCGAGCGGCTTCTCCGATCTCATTCCCGGGCACTGCGGCATGCGGGAACTCGAGCGGGCGATCGAGCAGGGCGTGTGCGCGGGCGGGGGCGTTCCGTTCGTGTTCGGCGTGCCGGGAATCTGCGACGGGGTCGCGATGGGGCATCGCGGCATGAGCTTCTCCTTGCCGAGCCGCGAGATCGTCGCGGACGGGGTCGAGTGCGTGGCCGAGGGTCACGGACTCGACGCGTTGGTGTTGCTCACGAACTGCGACAAGATCACGCCCGGCATGCTGATGGCGGCCGCGCGGCTGGACATTCCGGCGATCGTGGTGACGGCCGGTCCGATGATGGCCGGAGTGCGCGGAACGACGCGCCTCGACCTCGTGCGCGACACGTTCGAGGCGGTTGGCCGCCTCACCGCGGGCGAGATCGACGAGGCGGAACTCCGGTGCCTCGAGAGCCGCGCTTGTCCGGGGCCCGGGTCGTGCTCGGGGATGTTCACGGCGAACACCATGGCCTGCGTCACCGAGGCGCTCGGGATGAGCTTGATGGGGTGCGCCACGGGCTTGGCGGCCTCCGGCAAGAAGCGCCGCATCGCCTACGACTCGGGCGAGCGCGTGGTGCAGCTTGTGCGAGAGGGCAAGACGACGCGTCAGTTCCTCTCGGCCGCGGCGTTCCGCAACGCGATCCGGGTGGATATGGCCCTCGGAGGCTCCACGAACACAGCGCTCCACATCCCGGCCATCGCGTACGAGGCGGACGTGTCGCTCTCGCTCGAGACCTTCGATGAGATCAGCCGGGAGACGCCGCACATCGCGTCTCTCAGGCCGGGCGGGGACCACTTCATGGAGGACCTGGAGCGCGCGGGCGGCGTGCCGGCCGTCTTCTCGGTGCTCGCGCCGAAACTCGAGGACGCGCCGACGGTCTCGGGGGCCTCGGTGCTCGAGATCGCGAAGGCTTCGGTCATCGAGGATCCGGACGTCATTCATGGGCTCGACGACGCCTACCACGCGGAGGGCGGCATCGCGGTGCTTCGCGGTTCGCTCGCGCCGGACGGGTCGGTTGTGAAGCAGACGGCGGTGGAGCCGGAGATGCTCGTGTTCGAGGGCTCCGCGCGCGTGTTCGAGTCGATCGAGGACGCGATGGAGGCCACTCGGAGTCAGGGCATTCACGCTGGGGATGTGGTCGTGATTCGCTATGAGGGGCCGCGCGGCGGGCCGGGGATGCGGGAGACGCTCGACTTCACGGCGGCGATCCGGGGCATGGGGCTTTCCTCGTCGGTCGCGATGGTGACCGACGGGCGGTTCTCGGGCGGAACGCGCGGGCCGTGCATCGGGCACGTTTCGCCGGAGGCGGCGAGCGGCGGACCGATCGCTCTGGTCGAGAACGGGGATCGGATTCGCGTCGACATCCCGGGACGGAAGCTCGACCTGCTGGTCGATGAGGCCGCACTCGCGGACCGCCGCGCTCGGTGGTCCGCTCCGGCGCCGCGGTTCCGTCGCGGGTATCTGGCGCGCTACGCCATGCAAGTGAGCAGCGCGTCGACGGGCGCCATCGTCTCGGTGGAGACTGGCGCGGAGGGAGACACACGGTGAGTAAGACTGGCGCTGACGCCTTGGTCGCCTCGCTGGCGCGCGAGGGCGTCGACACGGCCTTTGGAATACCCGGCGGGGTGTTGATCCCGCTGTTTGACAAGCTGTTGGACTCGCCCGTTCGCTGCGTGCTGACGCGTCACGAGCAGGGCGGCGCGCACATGGCGGACGGCTACGCGCGGGCCACGGGGCGGCTGGGGGTCTGCATCGGCACCTCGGGGCCGGGCGCGACGAACCTGATCACGGGTCTCGCGACGGCCTACATGGACTCCATCCCGGTTCTCGCGATCACGGGGCAGGTGCGGACGACGGCGATCGGCACGGACGCGTTCCAGGAGGCCGACATCTTCGGCATTAGCCTGCCGATCGTGAAGCACTCGTACTTGCTGAAGGACGCCTCCGAGATTCCGCAGGCGATCCACGACGCGGCCTACATCGCGCAGAGCGGGCGGCCCGGCCCGGTGCTCGTGGACGTGCCGGTGGACGTGAACGCCAGCAAGCACGAGTATCAGCCCGCGCGGGAGCACGATCTGCCCGGCTACAAGCCGACGGTGCGCGGGAACGCGCGGCAGGTGAAGCGGGCCGCCGAACTCCTCAAGGCGGCCCAGCGGCCGCTTCTGTACGTGGGCGGGGGCGTGGTGAGCGGCGGCGCGGCGGACCTCGTTCGGGAACTCGCGGAGAAGATGAACATCCCGGTGTTCACCACGCTTCTCGGCAAGGGCGGCTTTCCGGGCACGCATCCGCTGTGCCTCGGCATGGCGGGGATGCACGGAACGCCGTACGCGAACTACGCGGTGAACGAGGCCGATCTGATCGTGGCGGTCGGGGCGCGGTTCGATGACCGCGTGACCGGCAACCTCGCCAAGTGGGCCCCGCACGCTCGATTCGTGCACATCGACGTGGATCCGGCGGAGATCGGCAAAGTCGTGAACGCGACCGTGCCGATCGTCGGGGACTGCAAGGCGATTCTGGAGGAGCTGCTCCCGGCGGTCCCGACGCGCGAGCGGGACATGTGGAACTCGCGCTGCGACGAGTGGAAGCGGGATTACCCGCTGGACTCGACCTGGCCCGGAACGGACCTCAAGCCGCAGTACGTGATCAAGCGCATCTTCGAGGTCACGGAGGGCAAGGCGATCGTCGCCACCGACGTAGGCCAGCACCAGATGTGGGCGGCGCAGTACTGGGAGGCGGACCGCCCGCGCGAGTGGCTCACCTCGGGCGGGCTCGGAACGATGGGCTACGGGCTTCCGGCCGCCATCGGCGCGCAGATCGGTCGGCCCGACGATACGGTCATCGCGATCGTCGGCGACGGCGGGCTGCAGATGACGTTTCAGGAACTCGCCGTGGCGCGCCAAGAGAACGCCCCGGTGATCATCGCCTGCATGAACAACGGCTATCTGGGCATGGTGCGCCAGTGGCAGGAACTCTTCTGGGACCGCCGTTACTCGGGCGTCGATCTGAAGTTCTCACCGAACTTCGTGAAGCTCGCGGAAGCGTACGCCTGCGAGGGCCTGTCCGTGGAGACGCGGGATCAGGTGGATGACGCGCTCCGGTACGCTCTGGAGAAGCGCTCGGGCCCCATTCTTCTCGACTTCCACGTCACCGCCGAGGAGAACGTATACCCGATGATCCCGGCCGGCGGGTCGGTCGAAGACATGCGCCTTCACTGAGCGCCGAGCAAGGAGAGACAGATGCCAGCACCAAACGGACAACAGAAGTCCCGCACGCACACGCTCTCCGCGGTCGTCGACGACCGCGCCGGCGTGCTGGCGCGCATCTCGGGCCTCTTCGCGCGGCGGGGCTACAACATCGCGAGTCTCGCGGTGAACCGCACCCACGAGCCCAACCACTCGCGGCTCACCATCCGCGTGGACGGCGGCCAGAGCACGGTCCTCGAGCAGATCGTGAAACAGCTCTACAAGCTCGTCGAGGTGCTCAAGATCTACGATCACGTGGACACCGACGTGGTCGAGCGCGAACTCGCGCTCATCAAGGTGCAGTGCACGGCCGCCAACCGGTCGGAAGTCATGCAGATCTGCACCGTCTTTCGCGCTACAATCGTCGATGTGTGCGACAACTCGCTGATCGTCGAGGTCACGGGGAGCGGTCCCAAGATCGAGGCCCTCGTGAACCTGCTGATGCCGTTCGGGATCCTGGAGATGGCGCGCACGGGGTGCGTCATTCTCGCTCGCGGGCATCACGAGACCTAAGGAGGCGCGTTGTGCCGGTTCCCGCGGAGCTGATCACGGTCGAGGCGTTCGCCCGGGTGTGGCTTGGGCTTTGTCTCGCGTGGTTCGTGGGCGCGCTCGGGTTCGCGGCCTTCCGGGCCGTGCGCTCCGGCGCGCCCCGCTCCGCGGCGACCGGCGCGGCGGCGGCGCTTCTGGGGCCTCTCGGGTGGGGGATGTGGGTGCTGTACGCGCATCGCGTCGCGTACCGGCCGGAGACCGGAGTGGCGGGGCTGCACTTGGTCAGCGTGCTTCTGGGGAATCTCGTGCTTTTCACTCTGGTGGGCGCGGCGTGCGGATACGCGGCCTACCGACTGGTCGAACGGCGGGAAGAGGGCGCGGAGCGTTAGCCGCCGCGGCCGCATCGCCGTGAAGAGCGTCTGAAAACACGTCTCCGCATCGGCGTATCTAGTGGTGTGATGAGACTCGTAGGCGAACCAACCATGCAGCGAGGGGCGCACAACCGGGACCTGAGGCTTGCACGCCGATGCGCCGCGGGCGACCGAGACGCGATCGCCGACCTGGTCGATGACCACTACGCCTCGGTCGTGAACTTCGTCTGTCGGTTCACCGGGCAGCGCGACGACGCGCACGACATCGCGCAGGACATCTTCCTCAAGATTCTCCGGGCCATCGGCAGCTACGACGGCAAGGCGAGCCTGCGCACGTGGATCTTCACGATCGCCGCGAACGCGTCGCGCGATTCGGTTCGCCGGCGGAAGCGCCGGAAGGAGAGCATCGCCCCCGACCCGGAGCTGGTGCTGATCCGCGAAGAGGCGGACTCGGACGTTGAGGGACAGCCCGAGGCCCGTCTGGGCAGGAGCGTTCGGGCGCGGACGGTGCGGGAAGCGGTGGAGAAGCTGCCCGAGGTGCACCGGCTGACCGTGGTGCTCCGTTTCTTTCATGACCTCTCGCTGCAGGAGATCGCGGAGATCTGCGGCTGCACGATCGGGACCGTCGGGTCGCGGCTTCACTACGCCGTCAAGAAGCTGCGGAAGATCCTGGACGGGGACGAGACCGCGCGGGAGATCCTCGAGACCGCCGAAGGGGGGCTTGGCCGATGACGTGCGAAGAAGCGAGACTGCTCATGCTGGATCGGCCCGAGTCCCGCCGCGAGAGCGGATCGCGCCGGTCGCTCGCGAGGCATCTGGCCGCGTGCGCGGAGTGCCGCGAGGAGTTCGCGGGGATGCAGTTGGCCGCGGAACTCCTCACCACCTGGTCGGACACGCCGGTCGGCAATCATCAGAAGGCCGCGTGCCTCGAGAGGCTCCTGGCGTCGGCGCCGGCCGCGGGCTCCGCCGCGCGCGGCGCGGACGCGCAGCGCTGGACGTTGTCGGCTCCGAAGCGCCTTGCGGTCGCGGCGGCGGTGGCTTCGTTGGTCCTTCTGATGGGCCCGATGGGCGGCGGGGTCTCGAGCATCAGCGCCGAGATCGGGGAGGCGCTCATCTCGATCGAGGAGTGGCGCGCGGAGGGCACGGCGACGCCGCCGCTTCTGGTGGGGCCGAACACGTCGCTCTGCAACCACGTGCAGGTCTGGTTCCGGAAGCCGAACACGTTTCATCTCGTGGTGGACGACGGCCCCGACGGCCCGCTGGCGTCTTTGACTCGGGTCGGTGAGGATGTAACGGTTCACGATCCGTACGGGCTGCTGTCGCCGCGGCTTGCCTCGGAAGCCGCGGACTTCAGCGTCGAAGGGCTCTTCGATGTGGCGAGCTGGCTGGAGAGTCGTTCGGTGTTGGACGCACCGGTGAAGGATCTTGGTCTGAGCGCCTGGGGCTCGCGCACGGTGCGGAAGATCCGGGTGACCCCGCTCTCCGGGTGGCTCGCGGACTCGGAGGCGGCCGGGGAGGCCGGGGTGCTGCTCCGCGTGGACGCGGAGACGATGCTCCCCGAGCTTCTGGAGACCACGACGCACGGCTCGATCGTGATCCTCGACTTCGAGTACGGCGCGCCGTTCCCGGAGGACGTTCTCGACAGCGCGGCCTAGCCTGCCTCGCCCTCCCCCCCAGCCAGAGTCCTGTCGACGGTCCGCAGGAGTTCCGCGAGCCGGAACGGCTTCTGCAGGAACGCCGTCGGGCGGGCGTCATCGAAGGTCCCCGAGACGGTGCTCTCGTCGAATCCGCTCATCAGCACCACCGGCAGGCCCGGGGCTAGTTGCCGGAGGCGCTTGAGGGTCTCCTGGCCGGAGAGCCTGGGCATGGTCAGGTCCAGGAGCGCCAGGGAGACGCCGTCCGGCCGACCGGCGAGCGTGTCGACGGCCTCGATCCCGTCGGCCGCCGTCAGCACCCGGTAGCCCGCGCTCTCGAGCCCGAGCTTGGCCGTCTCGCGCACCGAGGGTTCGTCATCGATCACCAGGACGACGCCGGCCCGCGGGTGCACGGCGTCCGGCTGAGCGAGGCCCGCGCGGCGCTCGGACTCGGCCGCGTCGGAGAGCGCGGGCACGAGGATTCGCACGGTGGTTCCGGCGCCGGGGCTGCTGATCACCTGGATCCCGCCCTCATGGGCGCAGACGATCCCGAGCGCCGCCGCCAGTCCGAGTCCGCGGCCGGGGAACTTGGTCGTGAAGAACGGGTCGAACATGCGCGCCCGCGTCGCCTCGTCCATGCCCGCGCCGGCGTCCACGGTGTCGATGAAGGCGTAGTCGCCGGGCGCCAGCCTGCGTCCCATGCTGCGCACCTCGGCCAGGTCGGCCGCCGACAGCGAGACGACCCCGGTCCGGATCGTGACGGTTCCCGAGCGGCCGTCCATGGCCTCGATCGCGTTCAGGAGCGTGTCTGAGAGCGTCTGACTCATCTGGCGGGCGTCGGCGCGGATGAGCGGGGCGTTTGGCGGCAGGTCCAGCGCGAGATGGAGGCCTTCGGGCAGCATCGCGCGCAACAGGTCCGAGACGCCCTCGACGATGGCGGAGGCGCGCATCGGCTCGGGGGCCAGAACGCTGTGGCCGGAGTAGAAGAGCATCTGCTCGGCGATCTTGGCGAGCCGCCGGGCCGAGTCCCCGATGCGGTCGACGTGGGGACGCGCGGGGGAGTCGGGTTGGAGAGAGTCCAGGGCGAGGTCGACGCTTCCGAGGACGCCGGTGAGCACGTTGTTGAAGTCGTGGGCGACGCCGCCGGCGAGCAGCGTGAGGCTCTGGAGACGCTGGGCCTCTCGGACGCGCTCCTCGAGTTGGTCCTGGTCGGTGGTGTCGGAGAGCATGTAGACGGCGCCGCAGACCACGCCGGAGCTGTCGCGGAACGGAGCGCCGATCAAACGCGCGGAGCGGCGGCGTCCCTGGAAGTCGGTGTAGTCGACTCGGTAGGGCGCAAGCGCAACGCCGCTGAGGCGCTCCTCGAGGTTGCGCGCGAGCACCGCCGGGTCCACGCGGTCGGCGAGGGGGAACTCGAGGAGGCTCCTTCCGACCAGAGCGTCGAGCGGGAGGCCGAGGAGCGTGCAGGTGACCGCATTCGCGTCGAGCACCACGCCCTCGCGATCGACGAGAAGGATCGCCTCCGGCGAGGTTTCGAAGATCGTACGATAGCGCTCCTCGCTCTCGCGAAGGGCCGCTTGAGCGCTCGCGCGCTCGAGGGCGGGAGCGATCGTGTCGGCGACTCGGAGCAGAAGGTCGCGGTCCTCCTCGCCGTAGCGCCCGTAGGTGTAGGACTGGACCGAGACGACGCCGATGACTTGGTCGCCGCTGCGTACAGGGGCGACCACGAGGCTCGCCGAGGGGCGGTTCTCGTCGCCGAAGCGGGAGAGCGGCGGGTCGAGTTCGCCCGGGGAGCGGTTGATGAGAACGGGCCGCCCGGTCTCGACCAGACCGAGGAGCGGGCGCGGAGGCTCGTCGGACCAGTCCGTGCCCGGAAAGTCGACTCTCTCGCCGTTCACGGTGTCGATGAACGTGAGGACCGTGAGTCCCGGGCGATCGGGTTCCCGCACGGCGAAGTAGTGGGCGTCCCAGGCGAATAGCGCGTCGGTCTCCTCCCGCACCACGCGGATCATCATCTCCGGCTCGGAGGCGCCGGCGAGGCGTGTGGCGAGGCGCGCGAGCGCGCTCTCCCGCTCCGCGAATCGAAGGCGTCCGCTGATGTCGCGCGCGATGCCGAGCAACGCGCGACGTCCGCTCCAGAGGCCTCGCGTGAAGCGCGTCTCGCTCGGGATCTCCGTGCCGTCACGTCGAACGAGGGGCAGATCGCAGACCGCTTCGCCGGTCTCCCACGCGGTGCGCAGCGTCTCGCGCCCCACAGGGACGCTGTCTTGGGGGCGCAGGACCGACGCCAACTGCCCGATCAACTCGTCGCGCCGGTAGCCGAGGGTGTCGAGGGTGGACTGGTTGACGTGAACGTAGCGCCAGTCGGCGTCGAGAACGAACAGGAGGTCGCCCGCGGAGTCGAACAACGAGCGCAGGTCGCGCTCATGCGCGCCCAGTTCCTCTTCGGCGCGAAGTCGCGCAATTGCGTTGCCGATGAGCCCCGCGACCGCAAGCAACGCGTCCTCGCGCGGGGGCGCGAAAACGCCTCGGCCGCGGCAAGCGACGTTGATCGTCGCGATGACCTCGCCATGGGCGAGAACGGGGGCGGCGACGGCGGCGCCGAGGCCCTCCGCCTCGAAGATGGCCTGCACGCCGTCCATCGCCGGAGCGGCCTCCTCGCGCGTCACGGGGGCGCCGCCGCTGAGCAGGCGCGCAAGGGGGGAGTCCATCGAGAAGCGGCCAGCCGCCTCGGCGAAGGCGTCGCTGACCCCGATGTGGCATGCGAGGCGCAACTCGCCCGCGTCGCGATCGACCAGGAAGAGCCCGCCGCAGTCGGCGCCGGAGACCTCCACGGCCGCTTGGAGGCAGCGCGGCAGCGCCTCCTCGACGGAGCGGAACGAGAGGAGATCCCGCGCGAGGTCGCGTTCGGCGCGGAGGCGGGCCTCTTCGCCGGCTCGCGCCA
>CAZCER010000070.1:0-12498 GCA_964497385.1 uncultured Armatimonadia bacterium
GGCTGATCCAGGACGTCACCCTCGGAGCGGAGGAGGCGACCGACCTGAGCATCGCGTGGCTCGAGGCGCGCCCGGGCATCGCGCGCGTGGGGGAGCCGGTGGAGGTCGTCGCACGGATCTCCAACGAAGGCGCGAGCGAACTCCGTGACGTCCGAGCCGCGCTGGCGCTCCCCGCGGACGCGACAGCCGATGGACCGCTCACGTCCGCTTCGTTCGCCCTTCGCCCCGGTCAGGTGCGGGGTCTCTCGTGGACGATCCGCACCGGGAGAACCGGCTCGCAGGCGCTTCGCCTCTCCGCGACGGTCGGAGGCCGGACGGTCGTCCGGGCCCGATGGATCGCGTCGGTCTCCCGGCGGGACCCGAGGCGCGAGTACCAGACCCTCTCCGGCGACTGGAGTCTCTACCCCTCGCGCCCGACGCTTCAGCAAGGGAACCCGGCGGAGCTTGCCGACATCGAGCCACGCCCGTCGTCGGAGCTGCGCTCGAACCTCTTCGGCATCACGACGCATCTCAAGCGCAGCGTGAACGACGAGGACCCGTTCGCCGCCCAGCACGCCGTGGATGGCGACCCCGCGACGTGTTGGGGTTCGCGGTGGTGGCGCGTCGCGGCGCCCCTCGAGCCGGAATGGCTGAATGTGGATCTCGGACGCATGGTCCGCGTCGCCGAGGTGCGCTTCCTGCCCGCCTGGGCGAACAGCGGAACTCCGTCGAGCTTCACCATCGAGACGAGCGTGGACGGCTCCACCTGGAGGGAGGCCACGTGCCGGGAACGATGCGAACTCCAGGAGCAACCCGAGGGCAGCCCGTTGCGAGTGCAGGACCGCAGTTGGCAGTGCTTCCCGTTCGCTCCGCGCGAGGCTCGGTACGTGCGTCTCGTCGCCTCGCGATTGACCCGAGGAGCTACCTCCTTCTTCTGCGCGCCGGTGGAGCCCTATCAGCTCCGTCTCGCCGAAGTGGTCGTCATAACGAGGGATGGCTCGCTCGCGCAGCCGGTGGCAGCCGAGTCCTCTTCGACGCACAGCGCCTGGTTCAACACACCGGAGACCGTCACGGCGACCTGGCCGGCGCTCGCGCGCTCGGGCGTGAAGCTGAACCGCATCGGGCAGTGGGGCGACCGCACCGACTGGGCGGCGGTCGAGGCGGAGAAGGGCGTGTACCACATCCCGCCGGAGGTGGACCGGGCCATCGACGAGAGCCTGGCGGACGGCGTCGAGACGGTGCTCACGCTCTGCTACGGCAACAACCTCTACCAGCAGGTGCGGAACGCGCCCGACTTCGGCCCGACGTGGCATCGCGGGCATCCGTTCCTCCAGTGCGCGCCGACGACGCCCGAGGCCCTGGAAGGCTTCGCGGGCTACTGCGCCTTCATGGCTCGCCACTTCCGGGGGCGCGTGCGCTACTTCGAGATCTGGAATGAAGAGAACGGGTGGTTCTTTGACGACTGGCGCGGAGTGCCCCACGTGTCGCAGGCGCGAGCTTACGGACGGGCGCTCAAGGCCGGCGCCCAGGCGGTGAAGGACGCGAACCCGGACGCGATCGTCCTCTTCGGGGGCGTCGCCGGCTCCTCGCTCGACTACCTCCGTACGGCGCTCGAGGAGGGCGCCGGCCCGCTCATCGACGTCTACGCCTTCCATCCCTACGGGCGCTCCATGCCGGAGAGCGCACCCGAGAACTTCCTTACCCTGAACGGGGACGCGTTCGAGTGGCTTCCGAGGCCTGAGAGCATACGTACGTACGAAGAGGAGATCGCGGCCTATCGCGCGGTTCTCCGCGAGCACGGGGCGGGGACCAGCGTCTGGGCCGATGAGATGAACTGGTTCGCTCCGGGCGAGCCGCCGCAGCCCGAGCAAGCGGACCTGAGCGAACTGGCCCAAGCCAAGCACCTCTCGCGCTTTTTCGCCCTGAACGCCTGGCTCGGTTGTGGGGCCGTCTGGTGGTCCATGTACAACGCGAACGGGATCCAGGAGTGGGCGGTCCTCCGCTCCGCGGACCAGTCGCCCCGTGGGAGCTACTACGCGGCCCAGTACGCCGCCACGGTGCTCGATGACTTCCGCGCCGCCGAGGGCGTCGAGGTCGGGATCATGGGTGACGCCCCCGAGGACTTCGTCGTCAAGACATTCCGGAATGGTCGGGGGGAGACGCTCGTGGCCCTCTGGCGGGCCGCACCGGCGAGCGACTCGCGCCGCCCGAAGCCGGTGACTGTGCGCGTCGCGGGGGCCGGATCCGAGAGGGTGGAGTTGCTTGATCTCGTCTATGGCAAGAGACAGCGAGCGCGCGCGGCGATCAAAGGCGATGTCGTGACCGTGCCCGACCTCCTCGTCGGCGACTGGCCGGTGGTTGTCCGGCTGAGATAGGGGTGGTACTGCACCCGCGCACTTCGCCGAGGTCCCTGGGGAGGCAACACCCACCGTGCTCATCCGCGGTCGTCTTTTCGTCCGGCGCAAGGCGCCTGTTCGCGGTTCCGTGCACAGACAGCGGCCTCCGGCCCTACCGAAGTCTGCTCCTCGCGCCCCCGCGCGCCGGGCTGCCGCATCGCTGGAGGGCCGGGGCGCCTGGCCGGGTTGGGGCGAGGAGCGAGGCGACGGCGGCTCGGCCCCAGAGCGACTGTCGGACCCATCGGCGCGGGCCGCCCGGCTCGCTTGACGCTCCCCCGGGGGTCTCCTACAATTGCGCCGGCCCGCCTCGGGTGGAACTCACGGATGATAGAACCCAAAAGCCCCATACCCGAACCGACTGTCGCCAGGCTGCCGATGTACCTTCAGGCACTGCGGCGCCTGGACGCTAGTGGATTCGAGACCGTGTCGTCCGAGGCGTTCGCGACGCGCGTCGGCGTCACGGCGGCTCAGTTTCGCAAGGACCTCTCTTACCTCGGCGTGCTTGGCCGGCCCGGCGTGGGGTACGGAGTGCGTTTTCTTGGCGCGACGATCGCGGACGTGCTCGGGTTGACCGACCGGCACCGGATCGCGCTGGTTGGCGCGGGCAGGTTGGGGGAGGCGCTCTGCGCCTACCCGGGCTTCGAGGAGCAAGGGTTTCGAATCTCGGCGGTGTTCGACGCGAGCACGGCGAAGATAGGTCAAGTGCTGCATGGCAAGCAGATCCTCGACGTCGCAAGGCTTCGTGAAGTCAACGAGCGATTGGGTTGTGACATGGGGATCATCGCGGTGCCCGCGGACGCGGCGCAGGCGGTCTGCGACGCTCTCGTGCGGGCGGGGATTCGTTGGATCCTGAGTTTCGCTCCAGGCAGAGTGAACACGCCGCCGGGCGTCATGGTCCGCGAGGTGGACCTGACGCACCAGCTTGAGGTGCTCTCCTATTACGGTCGCCTCGCTTCGAGAGACGGCCGCGACGCAACCGATCCAAGGACGGACGCCTAGACATGCGGGAGTGGCTCCGAAGCGCCTACGACCTCATCGCGGAGGACCTGCGCAAGGCCGATGAGGCGACGCGTGACATCTCGCGGAGCGACGACCCGCTGGTCGGCGAGGTGTGCCGCCACGTGCTCACCGGCGGCGGCAAGAAGATCCGTCCCGGTCTGCTTCTGCTTGCGGCCCGGGCGGCGGGCGGGCCCGTGGATCCCACGGCTCCGGGGCTCGCGGCCGGCATGGAGATCACGCACGTGGCGTCGCTGCTGCATGACGATGCGGTGGACGGCTCGAGCCTGCGCCGCGGCCGGCCGACGGCCAACGCGATCTGGGGTGCGAAGATTCCCGTCTTCGTCGCCGATCTGCTTTTCGCGTCGCTGTACGCGCACCTCGCGACGCGGGAGAACGTCGCGCTTCTGCGAATCGTCGCGGGCGCGGTGATCCGGATGTGCGAGGCTGAGGTGTTGCAGGCGTCGACGACGGGCGACACCGCGATCAGCGAGGCCCAGTACATGGCGATCATCGAGGGCAAGACGGCGGCTTTGATGGCCGCGGCCTGCCGCGTCGGAGCGTTGCTCGGGGGAGCCGACGGCGCCAAGGCCGATGCGCTCGAGCGCTATGGCAGAGCCTTCGGAACCGTCTTCCAGATGACCGACGATCTGCTCGACCTCACCGGCAGCGTGACGGACGTCGGGAAGCCTCTCGGAGCGGACCTCCGCTCGGGGCGGTACACGCTGCCCATCATCGCCATGCGCAGCCGGCTCCAACCTGACGAGCATGAGGCTTTCGTGCGGCGCATCGCGGTGTGGCGCGATCTCACCGAAGCCGATGTGCGGGCCATCGCCGCGCGCGCGGAGCAGGTCGGTGCGATCGAGTACGCGCGGATCGCCGTGCGGGCCACAATCGGCGAGGCGGTCGAGGCTCTGAACGCTCTCGACGAGTCGCCCGCCCGCTCGGCCCTCGAGGCCGTGGCGGTCGGTCTCGCGTCGCGCAAAGCCTAGTGGGACGCAGAGGGTGATCGCGGAGCGGCGCAGAGGCGCCCGGCTCCGCGCAGGACCCTTGCTTCGCCTGCGGAATCCCCTGTGTAGATGCCCACACTGCGCGCGATAGCTACCTCGAAAGTGACGGCGCTTGTCCTCGCGCTTGTCGGCGTCCTCGGCATCGCCGCCGTGAAGGTGCTCGCGACGTCGTGGGACCTCGAGGATCTCCGGCCCGCGCTCGAGACCGAACTCACCCACAGGCTGGGGCGCGCCGTCCGCATCGGCGGCCTGCGCGGGAGCCTGTGGCGCACCGTCACGCTCACGGACGTGGCGATCAGCAACACGAAGGATGGCTTCGAGCAGGGCGCCATGGCGACCGCGTCGCGGGTGACCGCCGTCTATCGAGGTCGGAGCATTCTCGACGGCGATGTGGGGGCCCTGGGGGGGATCGAGTCCATCGACGTGAACGGACTCCAGGCGGAGGTCATCCGACGGCCGGACGGCTCCTGGAACTTCTCCGACCTCATCAAGCCCCGCAAACGGCCGCCGACCGACCGGTTTCGCGGGACCATCCGGGTGAGCGGCGCGACGGTCCGCTACCGCGACGCATTGGTGCGGGTCGACGGCCGACCACTCGACGTCCGCCCCACCGGACTCGAGGGTGAGGCCGACTTCTCCGACCCGCTGCGGGTCGCCGTCCGCGCGAGCCTGCGCGGGGGCTCCGAGCCGGTCGACGCCCTCTCGGTTGAGGGCTTGATCGGTTCGGACGGCTCGTTCGCGACAGGCGACCTCGAGGCCAGCGGGGCCGATGCGCCCTACGTGCTCTCGCTTCTACCCATCTCGGAAGACGTGCTGTCGGCTCAGGAGGGCAGGGCCAATCTGTCCGCGCGGATTGGCTTTCGCAAGGGCTCGGCGCTCTCCTACTCGGTGCGCGCCTACATCGCGGGCGGGGAGTTTCGCCTGCCCAGTCACCTAAGGGCGCCCCTTCACTACGACGGCTTTCTGACCGCAACCGACGGCGGGGTCTGGGTCGAGAACGCTATGGTTGCGTACGGCCGGAGCCGCGGGCGCGTCACCGGGAGCCTCCTCGGACTGGCCGACGGCGAACTGGTGTACGACGCCGACCTTCGCGAGGCCGAACTGGACCTCGACGCCCTACTGTCCGAGTGGCCCCTCCTACCGGACGGCTACGACCTCGATGTCGCTGGGACCGTCTCGGGGGCGTTCCAGGTGAGCGGGTCCGCGACTGAGATGGTGGTGACCGGCACGGCGTCGATCCCGAGCGGAACGCTCCGCGCGCCGGGGGGATCCGTGGTTCGTACTCCGGGGATGAACGTTGCGGCGGAGATCTCCGATCCGGAGGGCGCGCGCGGGAGAGCGTCCACGGACGAGGCGCCGGTGGAGTTGGCGCTGCCGTCTCTGTTCGCGGCCCCGAAGGGGCTTCGCGTCTCCGATACGGGTCTGTTGATCCGCGGCGATGTCGCCGCTCGAGTCACCTTCGCCCCCGGTGACGCGCGCGTCGCGCTCTCCCTGCGCGAGGGGTCGGGACGCTTCCTGGAGACCGACCTGGCCGATGTGCGGGCCGAAGCGGAACTCTCGCGCTCCGGGCTGCGCCTGTCGAAGTTCTCCGCGCTGGCCGACGACGCGGTCGTGGACGGGGAGGCGTCGGTCGTGTTTGGCGAGGACGGGGCGACCGTGGCGGCCTCAGGCCTCGTCGAGGGGTTCGACCTGGCGAGGCTGGAACGCTACGTCGACGTCCAGGGCCACGCGGTCTCCGGCAAGGCCGCGGCGCGCTTCACGTTGGACGCCGGCCCGCACCTTGCGCACCCGGTGTGCCTGCTGAAAGGACGCGCCGAGAACGCGCGTTGGGACGACGTCTCCGTTGAGCACGCGACCTACGCGATCCATTTCGAGGGCGACGCCATCGACGTCAAGTCGGTCGAGGCAACCGACCCGAGGGGGGCTGCCGTGGGCCATGTTCGCCTCCGGCTTCCCGCCGAGGCCGGGGCCCCGATCCGTTTCGAGGAGGGCCGCGTCCGTGCGACGGCGCTGGACGTCGCCGCGATCGCGCCCTATCTGGCTGACTGGGGCGGCCGTGAGCCGCCGGTCAGCGGCGTGGCGGACCTGGACGCCTCGTTTGAGGGCCCGGCCGACGCGTTGAGCGCCTCCGGGCGGGTTCAGGTCCTCGCTCCGGTCTACGACCGCTGGTCCGCGGACTCCATCCAGGCGGAGCTGACGTCCGCCCCCAACGAAGTGGTCTTCACCGACCTGCGCGTCCGGCGCGGAGGCGCCGCTCTGGCGGCGAACGGCGTTCTAAGCGGATACCGACAGGGCGACGGCGGTGAAGCGTCTCCGCGCATCCAGGCGACGGCGACCGTCGAGCGCCTCAGCGCGCGGGATCTGGTGGGGATGCTGGAGGTCGAGGACCCGTACGGCGTGTCCGGGCTTCTATACGGCGAGGTGGCTCTGGAGGGGGCGTTCGACGACCTGGCGGGAGGAGGGCGCCTCGAACTCCGCGACGGCGTGGTGGCGGAGTGGCCGGTGCGGGCGGCCAGCGCCGAGGTGGCTTTCGCGGGGTCCGATCTCGAGATAGGCATGGCGGAGTTCGAGGTCGATGAGGGCGGCGTGTTGGTCTCCGGCGTGGTCCACGACTGGCTGAACACGCGCTCTCTCGAACTCGGTTGGCAGGCTCACGGGCTGACGCTTGACCCGTCGGTCCAGAACTGGGCGGCCCGTTACGGCTTGCGCGGCACGGTCGCGCTCCACGGAACCGTCATCGGCCCACCCGAGGACTTCGACGCGTCCCTGATCCTGTCGTCCGACGATCTCGAGGCGGCCGGCCAGCGCTTCACGCGAGCCGAGGCCGAGGCGCACGCGCGCCGCTACTCCGCGGAGGGCCTCACGCTCGTGGAGTTCGCGCCCGTCTATCTTGAGGGCGCGGGCGGTCTCGCCAAGATAGCCGGCTTCTGGGACTCGCGGAGCAAGGCGGTGAACGCGACCATCGACGCCGCCGGAATGCGCTTCGCCTCACTCGCGCGGATGCTCGAGGACCTGTCCGACGACCCGGCCGCCGTCGCTCCGCTCCTGCGCGCGGCCGACGAACTCGGCGGCGAGCTGCACGGCCGGATCGAACTGGACGGGCCGCCGGGCGCGCTGTGGGTGCGGCTGGAGGGTGGGCGCCTGACCGACGCGTCCTATCGAGGCGAGTCCCTCCCGGAACTCTCTCTGGTGGCGGAGTGGAACCAGGCGACTCAGGCCGTCTTGGCGCCGGAGGTCTCGCTGCTGCTGGACGGTGGGAGCATCTCCGGCGCGTTGAGCGCGCGCCTGGGCGAAGGGGGCGCTCTCGAGGGTCGGCTGGACGGCCAGGCGCTGCCGCTCGATCGGTTGGCTCGCCTCCTCGGGGAGCGGGACGCGCTTTCCGGAGGGCGCGTTTCCTTCCGGCTTCTGGCCTCCGGCCCGAACGACAGTCCCGAGATCCGCGGGTCGATCGAGGCGAGCGACGTGGAGCTGAGCCTGGCCGGGCGCGAGGACGGGTCGCGGACGCCTCTTCGGATCGACGCGCTGCTCGTTGATGGACTGGTGGTGCGCGAGGGTGCGTTGGAGGCGGCCACCGCCAGCGTGGGGCTGGGCGGACCCGGATCGGGCCTCTCGGCCACCGATGTGCGAATCCCGTTCTCCTGGAACCCGGTCGGCGTCGCTCAAGACGGGGAACTCCGCGGGACGGTCTCCCTGCCGCGGCAGGAACTGGCTTCGTTCGGGCTCTTCCCGGAGCTGTTGGAGGCGTATGGCGTGGCCGGCTCGATTGAGGCCAGCGTCCTCTTGTCGGGGACGCCACGGCATCCCGCGCTGTCCGGCCGCGTGCTGCTGGAGGACGGGCGCGCGCGGATCGCGCCGACGGACGAGATCGCCAGTCGGGCGCTTGCGGGCGAGTCACTGGACATCGAGGACGTGCGCCTTGCGCTGGACCTCTCGCCAGGGTCGGGCGGCGAGCTAGGGCGGGTCGTGCTCTCGGACCTGCGGGGCCGGGCCCTGGACGGCGCGTTCTCCGGCTCCGGCGCGATCAGCCTCGTGTCGCTCTCACCGCTGGACGCCCGCAACCGCTTCGACCTGACGCTCGAGGCGGTCGGCATGACGCATCGCCTGTTCCCCGGCCCCGACGGGGT
Organism: uncultured Armatimonadia bacterium; assembly: GCA_964497385.1. Lineage (GTDB taxonomy): Bacteria > Armatimonadota > Zipacnadia > UBA1398 > UBA1398 > CAZCER01. The sequence continues at coordinate 8,506 of CAZCER010000070.1, forward strand.
CGCGGTGCTTGATCACGCGGCGATCACGGTGGGGCACTCGCCCGACAGCGAGGTCAACACCCTGAGCCTCGACGACCTCCTGGTGCGCTTGGGGAAGGGACGCATCAGCGCTATGGGCGCAGTGGATCTCGATCCGGAGCGGGGCGCCGACGAACTGGGGCTCAACCGCTGGGACGCGGAGTGCCGGATCGAGGGTCTCCCGCTGAACGCCAAGGACATCGGTTCGTATCTCCTCCGGACCTTCGGAGACGACGCCTCGGCGAGCATGGTCGATGTGGGCAGCGGCTGCCTCGACGGGGCCCTCACTCTCAAGTCGCCCGGCGATCGCGGTGGCAGACCTGTGGTTCTGGGCGGCGAGTTGGTGCTCCGGGACGCGCAACTCCGCATGCCTCTCGCGCTGCCCGGCGGGAGCGGCGGTCCGGTCTGGTCCCTGGATAGGACGGACGTGCAACTGGCGACCCGGATCCGCATGGGCGACAACGTGTTCCTGCCTCAGCTCAATGCTCCGCTCCGCGGCGGGGCCAGGGTCCTCGGCGACCTCAGGACGCCGCGCGTGGTCGGTGAACTCCGAGGCGACGGAGGCGAGATCGCGGTCCTCGGGAAGACCTGGACCCTCCACAACCTCGGGATCGCCTTCGAGTACGCGGTGTCCCCTGTGACCCGCGAACTGACGCTCACGGCCACCCTAGACATCGAGGCCGAGACCAGGATCGCGCATCACGGCCAGTACGTGCGCGTCCAACTCAGCCTCCATGGTCCGCTCGGAACGACCGCGATCCGCTTGACCTCCTATCCGGCGCTGCCGCAAGAGGAGCTGATCTCACTCATCGGCTCGGGCGGCGGCGGCGAAGGGGAGGGCGCCGAGAGCACGCTCGACTCCCTGCGCGATGATCTTGGCACGGCGCTGGAGGGCTACGTCACCGAGAAAGCCATCGACACGCTCCTCGATCAGATCCGCAAGGCGCTCGGGCTCGAGAAGCTCGAACTCGACATCTCCGAGGACGCGGCCGTCCGCGGTTTCGACGTGGAGGCCGAGGTCGCGCGCAACCTGTTCCTGCGCATCCGGCAGAGCCTGAAGGACGACGAGTCGCGGCGGGAACTCCTCTTTGGGGCGCGCTACAAGCTGCCCGGCAAGGGCAGCGCCAATTTCTCGATCACGAACTATGGCGAACTGCAGGCCACGCTCGAGGCGCAGTGGCGGTTCTGAGCCGCGCCGGGAGAGGGCCTTGACGTTCGCGCGGAGGCGCGCCTACACTCCGCGTAGGCCCGGATGGTGGGCCGCCCATACTGCTGGCGGGGGTGTCCGAACTTGAGACCCAGCCCTCTCACGGACCGCGAGGCGATCTGGTTCGCCCGCCGCCTCGAGGATGCGCTTGAGGAACTGCACATCACGCGCGCCGAACTCGGGCAGCGGCTGGGGGGCAAGTCGGGGCAGTACGTCTCCCAGCTTCTGAACGGCGCCACCCGTCCCTCCCGGCGCCGAGTTGGTGAGATCGAGTACGCCCTCCGCCTCGGGGCCGGCAGGCTGCTGGAGCCGCCTCCGGGCGACTCGGAGGCCGCCGACCGCGAGTGGCTCCTGCGGGCCCCCCTCGCCGGTCTTGTCTCCTCCCTGCGCGGGGTCGAGGGCCTGGTGAACACGGGCCGTCTCGATGCGGCCCTGTCGGTGCTCGACGCGATGGTCGAGCGTCTGGAGGCCCTCGAACGCAGGTCGGCCCTGGCCCGGCCGTGCCTCGTCCAGGCGCTCCTGCTCCGGGCCCGCACACGGGTCTACAAGCTGTGGGGAGGGCTCGCCGTCGCGGACGCCCAAGCCGCGCGCGACCACGCCGAGCGCCTCGGGGCGGAGAGCCCCGAACTCGCGCTCAGGGCCTACTTCTGGCATGTCTACATGACGCATGACGAGCGGGGCAACGAGGCACTCCTCGGTGTGCTCGACCGCCCCGCGCCCGAGGTGCCCGGATCCGCGTTCCGCTATCTCCCCCTCGCTCTGGAGGCGCTTTTCGCACCCGACCACGAGTCGGAGCACCGGGTCGCCGCCCGTCTCGCCCAGGCCGTTCGGGACGCCCCCTACACGCCCGAGAAGGCCGCAGCCCTTCACATCGTGCAGTGCCGCGTCCAGGATGACACCGACTGGTTGGGCCTCTGGGCCTCCGAGGCGCGCGCCGCCGGCGATACGCCATCCCTCGCAACCGCGCTCTATCACGCGACGCTGCGGTGCTTCATGGAGGGCGACTGGCGCGGGGCTTACACCCGCCTCGCCGAGGGCCTGGCGCTCGCCGAGAACGCGGGATGCGACCGCGTGTTCGAGTGGCTCGCGAGCCTCGCGGCCCAGGCTCTCCGGCATCCGATGGTCCGCTACTGGCGAGAGCGCGGCCTCGATCGCGCGTGGCTGCTGCGCGAGGTCGTTGCGCCCATCGAGGAGGCTGTGCGCGAGGTGCGCGACGGGGCTCGCTGGGGCATTGAGGCCTGTGCTTCGGCCTCCTCCGCCCTGCTCCAGTGCATGGCCGTCCGCGGGGACCTCGCCGGTGTCGAGCGTCTCGTGGCCCAGATGGATCGGTCGGCACGCGGAGGGCCGCCGCCTTCCGCGAAGGCGATGGAACTGAGCTGGGCCGCCGCTGCGGGCGAGGGTGAGGCCAGGGAGCGCGTTTGGGCGCTCGCCGTCCGGGAGATCCGTCGCCTAAGGACCGGTGAGGGAACCGTGGCGGGACTGCGGGACGTCGGCTTCGTGGCGAGTCGGATACTGGACGAGCAGGACGCCGCCGCGACGGCGCTCACGCACTTCTGCGCCAGGGAGCCGTCTGACGCTTGGGCATGGGCACTGCTTGCGGTGACGCGGCTTGCCCTCCGCGATCTCGGTGGCGCCGCCGAGGCGGCCGAGCGCGCCCGCGACCTCCTGGCGCGCATGCCCGAGGACGCCGCCATCCATCCCGTGGAGTTCCACCGGCTTCCGCGGGAGAAGGAACACCGCCGAGAGATGGCTCGAGCGGAGATCCGTGAGTGGGTCACGGAGGTCTTCCGCGCGGTGAAGGCGGCTCGGTCCCTACACGGGCCCGCCCGCGATCGGGCGCGTAAGGCGCTCGAAGACCTCAACACCGAGGCCCGCCCGTAGCGCCGGCCACCCCGCTCCCAACCGTCAGCACACATCGAAACTAGACGACTGTCTCCTCGGGCACGCATCATCGCGCCGTGTCGTGCGATGCGCCGGCGGGTAGCCGGCGAGAGCGTTTGGCCGTCCACGCGGTCTGTGGCGGTGGGTCTGGGGGGCCCGACGCCCGGTGGTTCACCGGCGGGCCCTGACCACCACCCTTTGCGGACCGTTCGGGCAGACCGACGCGCCTTCCGGGCGCGCGGTCCGCTCGTCTGTTCGGGGGTATCGCGGTGTCAGCGGTCCAGAGCAGCAGAGCGGTTCGCAAGAGGCCCTTCACCAGACCGGTGCTGACTCGGTACGGGAGCCTCGCCAAGATAACGATGGCGTCCGGGGGGCCGGAGAGCACGGAGGTTGGCGGCAAGGGCGGTCTGACCGTGAGTGGTACGCCGATGGACTTCTTCGGTGGTGGTGGGCAATGACCAGAAGCCTGTCGTGGGCGGCGCCGGCCGCTCTGGTCGTGCTGCTAATAGCGCTCTCGGCCGGGTGCGGGGGAGGCGGGTCTCTGCCCGACGAAGGCGATGGCGGACCGGTCAGCGCGACCGCTGACCTCACGATCGCCCCCGGCGGCGCGGCCTCCGCGCGCGGTACGTCGGAGCCAGTTACGGCTCACGGCTACACCTTCCGCCTCGAGAGTGACTACCCCGACTCATTCACCTGGGACGGCAGCACCCTCACCGGATCGGTCAGGATCAACAACGAGACCCCCAATCTGACCATGTACGGCGTGGACGTGCGCATCGCGAGCATCAACCCGGCTGACCAGGGCGTCACGGCCCTGAACGATCCGTGGAGCTATGGCGATGTCGCCGGGGAGACCTCGAGCGACTGGATGGAGTGGCAGTTCAGCG
>CAZCER010000071.1:0-12496 GCA_964497385.1 uncultured Armatimonadia bacterium
TCCGCAAGTGGCGTCCAGAGGGGCCCCAAACCGGCCCCACGTTCAGTCGCCTGTCTCGCACGTCGAGCCGATGGAGGTCGCCTCCCGCCCAACCAGACGGACCGCGGGGGCGAAAGTAGCGCCGGACGGCTACGCCGACCCCAGCGGCCAGCCGCCGTGGGCCTCTATGGCGCCGTCGATCTCGACTTGCAGACGGACCGTGTGTCTGACGGCGCGGACGAGCATGGCGTAGTGCCGAAGGTCGTTCTGGTCAAGGCCGCGCCCCACCCGTTCTTTCAGCCACTCGCGGCAGACCTGGTACCCGCAGATGTGATGCTCCCACACCTCCGCCTCGACTCCGGCGAAGTACTGGTCGCGGTTGATGTACACACGCTCACGGTCGCCGTCGTACACCGGGTGCGCTCGAGCCACATCGTTAGGACCTGGCACGGGGAAAGACGGGCGCGTCCGCCCGCCGACCTTGCCCTCGGTGAAAGTATGGGCGGCGATCAGCTCCCGGCCGAGCTTCGCCAAGTCGCGGAAGCACGCGGCGCTGCGGGGAGTGGGGACGCGCGGGTAGTCCCGGCAGAGGAACGGCGCGTACCGCTCCGCATAGCTGGGAGCGCTCAGGATTGCGTACACATAGGCAAGGACGGTCTCCGCGTCCGGCTTCTGGCCTCCGAGGCCCAGGGTCTTGAGGGCCTCCGGTTCCAGGTTCGCGACCCGTCCCTGAGAGTCAGCCGGCCACGGCAGCTCGGTCAGCCCGTTGCGCTGTCCATTTGCGTCCACACTGTGTTGATAGAGGTAGAGCGGGAACGCCTTGGCCTCCGTCTTCGACCCGCCGAGGCAGCGCTTGTCCGGCAGGCTGCGTGACACGAAGCCGATCCCAAGGTCGGGCCAGTTGGCGCCGCGCCCTGCGAGCAGGAGGATGTTGTCGGCGCCGGCGACATGCTCGCGCAGAAGAGAGCGCGGCCACTGCGTCAGCTCGGGCTCATAGGCAAGCCACCGGACGTCCATCGGCCGGTAGTGATACGCCGCCAGCGCGATGCCGGCCAGGTTCTCGCGGGTCCACTGACGAGCCTGCTCCGGGTCCCAGCCTCTGGTGGCCCGGACCCCGAACCGGGCGTTCACTTCCTCCGCCGCGGCGCCGCTGTCGCTCCACGCGCGGAGTCGCTCCCGGAGTTCCTCGCGCCCGAAGGCAACCACGAGCCGGTCACGGTGTGTCTGTACGCCCGACACCGCATGGCGGAACAGGTCGGTGACCGGGACCATCCCGTCCCACTCCTCGCGGCGGCGACCATCGCTTGGCGTGAACAGCCAGTCCGGTCCCTCTGGCTCCAGCGCCCGCCACTCGACGCCGGCGAGGGTGAGCGACCGGAGCGCGGCGTACTTCCCCGCGCGCGTCCCCCACAGATCGGCGTAGTGAACCGTGGCGTGTCTCGATCGCTCCTCGCCCGTCCGCACGTACACCGCGATGGCCACGCCCTGCCTGATCTCGAAGACGTTGTCGTCCCGCTCCACACCGTCCGGAGGGCGTTCGCCGCCGCGCGAGTCGCCGTGCAGGTTCAGGATGTAGATGTCGTCGAACGCCTCCAGCAGGCGCTCCCTCATGCGCCTGTGCCCGTTGGCGCTTAGGTACACGCCGTTCGTGATGAACGCCAACACCCCGCGGCCGGTGGCCTCGACCCGCCACTGCCCCCAGCGGACGAACTTGATGAAGTCATCATCGAGGTTCAGTTTGCGCTCTCCGAGGCCGCGCTTGTAGTCCTCGAGAAGACGCGCTATGTGAGCCCCTCGGTTCTGCCGACCGAAGTTCGAGTAGGGAGGGTTCCCGAGCACGACCATGATGGGCAGGTCGCGCTTCACGCGCGCCGCCGCCTCCGCCTCCTCGGAGAGCACACGAAGGGGGCCGGGAAGCCTCTGCACCGAAGCGAGTGGCTCATCGAGCGTGTTGGTGAGGAATACGTTGATGCGCTCACCCGGCTGGAAGTCGTAGCCCCACGCGCCCTGCTCGGCGACCGGCAGATCCCGAGCGGCCAGAGCGAGGCTGAGCTTCAGGTGGGCCATCGCATACGGCGCCATGAGAAGCTCGAACCCGTAGAGCATGGGAAGCACGCTCGCCTGAACGTGCCCCGCCCACATGCCGGCGTTGTCCGCGTCCATGAACTGCCGCCGGATGTGGGCCACGACGTGGTAGAGGAACGTCCCCGTGCCGCACGCGGGGTCGAGGACCAGCACCCGAGGCAGACGCCGAGTCGGGGCGGCTTCATCCATGGCGTCCCCGCCTGCCTCGACCAACGCGTCATCGGCAAGACCGTCCGGTACGCCCAGGCGGTCGCGAAGAACGTGGTCCACCGCGCGGACGATGTAGCTGACGACCGGTTCCGGTGTGTAGTACACCCCGCGCTGCTCACGTAGCGCGGGGTCATAGGCGGCAAGGAACGTCTCGTAGAAGTGAAACACCGGATCCTCGCGACCCTCGCGCGATCCGAAGTGCGCCAGGATGGCCGCCATGTCCGTGTGCGCGAGCGTCTGCACCAGGTCCTCGACGAGCGCCCGATGGGGCTCGCCGTCGAGGGCCGCGCCGGTCAGGGACTCGAAGAGGCGTCGGAGCAACGGGTTCGTGGGCGGGACGGCCGCCGCCGCGCTCCTCCTCTCAAACGCTGGATCGTCCGGGCAGTTGCATCGGGCCGCGAACAGCCCGTATGCGAGCGTCTGGGCGTACATGTCCGCGAACTCACGTTCCCGACCGGGGTCGGCCAGTTCCGGAAGGAGCCCCTCCGCGAAGGCGTCACGCAGGTCAGACAGGTCCGCGGACGCCGCCCCACGCCGAAACGCTTCCGCGACGGCGTCGCTCATGATGTGCGCGAGCCGCGCCAGGCGTTCGGCCAGCGGCCGCGGATGCGCCAGAACAGCGGGCTCATGCTCCAGGAACTCCCGCAGGAGGGCGGTCGCGGGCGCGCCAACCGCCAGCCCCCGCACCCGGCCCTCGTGGGCTGAGGCCAGCCTCGCTTCGCCGCGCGGTTCTCCGTCCACGAACCAGCGGAACTCGAGGTAGTTCGTGAGCAGCACGTTGCCCAGGGAGCGGCGGTAACGGAGCAGTTGGTCGGACTCGGACTCGCGGGCGAGGTCCGCCCCCAGGTCTTTGGCTTCAACGTACCCCACGATGAGCGGGCCGCGCGTCACCACGAAGTCGGGAAGGCCGCAGTCCACATGCTTCTTGGGCTCGTTCGTCGCGGTGATGCGGTCGCCCAGCGCTTCGAGGAGCGTCTTCAGCGCGGGACGGTACGAGTGTTCCCCGGCGTACCCCGTGCGCGCCTCCGCGTCGACGCTCTCGACATACGCCAAGATAGGGTCCTGCCCCGCCCGCATCGCCGCGCCTCTCTTCCAGGCTGTCTCTTCAGCCGCCGGAGCCTACTCCCTCCGCCAGCGCGTGCCGTCGGGCGTGTCCTCGAGCTGGATCCCGAGAGCGGTCAGGCGGTCACGGATCTGATCCGCGTCCGCCCAGCGGCGCTCGGCGCGGGCCAGTTCGCGCTGTCGGATGAGGTCCTCGACGTCGTCATCGAGCGCGTCCTCGTGGTCGTAATCGAGGACCTGGAGGATCTGATCGAAGTCCTCCATCGCCTCGCGCACCGCCTTCGCCTCGGCCGCCGAGCAGCTCTTGTGCTGGAGCGCGATGTTCGTGAGCTTCACGAGGTCGAACATGTGCGCGAGCGCCTGCGGCGTCTGGAGATCGTTGTAGAGCGCGGCGAAGAAGCCTTCGCGCGCCTGGCGGGCGGCCTCGGCGAGGCTTCCGTCGGACTCCTCGGGGAGCACCGCCTGATCGAGCCGGCGCAGGAAATCGTGGAGGCCCTTGAGGGTCTGCTTCGCCTGGTCGAGCGCCTCGAAGGTGAAGTTGAGCTGCGTGCGGTTGTGCGCCGAGACCATGAGGTAACGGATGGCTTTCGGGTCGTGGCCGGCCTCGAGGAGATTCCGGAGGTTCAGGACGTTCCCGAGGCTCTTCGCCATCTTCTCGCCATCGAGAATCAGGTGCTCGTGGTGGAGCCAGAGGCGCACGAAGGGCTTGCCGGTCGCGCCCTCGCTCTGCGCGATCTCGTTCTCGTGGTGCGGGAAGCAGTTGTCGACTCCGCCGGTGTGGATGTCGAAGCTCTCGCCGAGGTACCGCATCGCCATGGCGGAGCACTCGATGTGCCAGCCGGGGCGCCCGCGACCGAGTTGGGTGTCCCAGCAAACGCCGTCGTCTCCGGTGGCCTTCCAGAGCGCGAAATCGCGGACGTCGTCCTTCTCGTACTCGTCGACCTCCACGCGCGCGCCGGGCTTCATGCCGGCCACGTCTAGGTGGGCGAGCTTGCCGTACTCCGGAAAGCCCTGGATCCGGAAGTAGTAGCTGCCCTCGGCCTCATAGGCGAGTCCGCGGTCGACAAGGCGCTGTACCAGAGCCGCCATGTCCTCGATGTGCTCCGTCGCGGGACAGACGATGTCGGGCCGCGCGATGCGGAGCGCGGCCGTGTCCTCGAAGAACGCCTTGGTGTAGGGCTCGGTGTACGCGCGGATCGCGTCCACGCCGCCGGGGGCCGCCTTGATGATCTTGTCGTCCACGTCGGTGACGTTCATCACGTGCTTGACCTCATAGCCGGCGTGGCGGAGCGTCCGCACCAGCACGTCGTCGCAGACGTACTTGCGGAGGTTCCCGATGTGGGCGAGGGCGTAGACGGTGGGGCCGCAGCAGTAGATCCCCACCCGGCCGGGCTCGACGGGCTGCAGTTCTTCGACGGAGCGCGACATGGTGTTGTAGAGCCGAACTGTCTGCACTGCGTTCTCCCCTTTCCGTCTCGTGGAGTTGGCGCAACGCCCGATTATAGCCCACGGAGGGGGCCCCGCGAAGGGCGCGGGGGCCACGAGTTCCGGGGAGGAAAGCCGGTGGGGGGTCCGAAACTGCCCGCATAGCGGGATTGGCCGCGCCCGCGGCCCGCGAGGTCCCGCGCCGTCCGCGCGCGCGGCGGGAGAGGAGTCAGCACTTTGCGCATCGCGATCGGTTTCGTGGTGGTGATGGGCAGCGTCGTCGGCGGCTTCATCGTCGCGGGGGGCAAGATCGCGGCTCTGATCCAGATCTCCGAGTACATCGTCATCGTCGGCGCCATGGCCGGGTCGGTCATCATCGCGAACCCGCCATCGGTTCTGAAAGGGATGGTCCGCGCGACCCTCGGGATGCTGAAAGGCGACCCCTACAACGCCGGAGCCTTCCGCGACCTGATGCTTCTGCTGAACGATCTCGGCGCACGAGCCCGCAAGGAGGGCCTGCTCTCGCTCGAGCAGCACATCGACAAGCCGCAGGAGAGCGACCTCTTCCAGAAGTACCCGTCGTTTCTGAAGCTGCATCACGCGGTCGAGTTCCTCACCGACAGCGCGCGCATGGTTCTCGACGGCAGCGAGATCTTCTCGCTCGACGAGATCATGGACCACGACTGTGAAGCCCATCATGAGGAGACCGGGAAGATCGCCATGGCCATGAACAAGGCCGGCGACTCGCTTCCCGGCTTCGGCATCGTCGCCTGCGTGCTCGGCGTCGTCATCACGATGCAGCACACCGACGACCCTAAGGCCGTAGGCCATCACATCGCCGCCGCCCTCGTCGGCACGTTCCTTGGCGTCCTTCTCGCCTACGGGTTTGTCGGCCCGCTCGCCCAGGCCCTGGAGTCGAGCTTCAAAGCGGAGTCCTCCTACATGGCCTGCATCCGAGCCGGCGTTCTCTCGATGGCGCGGGGCGAACCGCCCGTACGCATCGCGGAGGCCGCCCGGCGCTCCATGGAGCCCTCGATGCGCATCAGCGCCATCGACCTCGAGCAGCTCCTCCGCGAACGCAGCGGCGCCGGCGGCGGAGAGTGAGGTAGGCCGTGAGCGACCGCCCAACCGTCATCGTCGTCAGTAAAGGCAAAGGCCACGGCGGTCACCATGGCGGCGCCTGGAAGGTCGCCTACGCCGATTTCGTCACCGCCATGATGGCCTTCTTTCTCGTCATGTGGATCGTCGGACAGAGCGAGGAGATCAAGAAGGCCGTCGCCGGTTACTTCCAGGATCCCATCGGCTTCATGAGCGAGATGGGCGGCATGGGACCCGACCACGTCGTCGTCGACATGAGCGGCGAGGAGCGCGCCGCCTTCCAGCTCGCCAAGGAAACGCTCGAGGGCCAGATCGCCCAGGTCCCCGAACTCGCCGAACTCCAGCAGAACATCGAGATCACGATCACCGGCGAGGGACTCCGCATCGAGTTGGTCGAAGGCGAGGGCTCGCTCTTCTTCGAGGTGGGCAGCATCGACCCTACGGAGAGCGCGCTGCGCCTGTTCGAGATCATCGCGGACGAGTTGTCAGGCATGCCGAACAAGGTCGCGATTGAGGGCCACACGGACGCCAGCCCCTACTCGACCGACGACCCGGAGTACAGCAACTGGGAACTCTCGACCGATCGCGCGAACGCCGTCCGGCGCACCATGGAGCCTCTCCTCGCTCCGGACCAGATCGCCGAGGTCCGCGGGCTCGCCGACCGCGTCCCGCGCGACCCGGACGACCCGCTGAGCCCCCAGAACCGTCGCGTGAGCATCCTCGTGATCGCGAACGAATCGCAGACCGATGAGGGCATCGCCGCGGCGGCCGAAGCCGCGGCGGCCGAGGCGGTCGCGGCTGCGGGTGAGGGCGGCGAAGCCCCAGCCGAGGGCGAGCACTGACCCGCGACGCAGTCTACCCGATCGCCATCCCGTGCGAGACCGCTCGCGCCGCCCCCAGCGCGGCCTCCTCACGCTCCGGGGGAACCGTGCACTCCGCCCCGAACTGCCGCGCGATGATCTCGCGCAGCACCGGCACGCGCCTCACCGCGTTCCCGCTCGCAACGACGTGGTCAAACCCGTTCTGATCGGCCGCGTTCGCCATCTCGGCGAGTTCGCGGACAACGCCCTCGAGCACCGCCCGTGTGAGGTTCGAGGGCGTCAGGTTTCGGGTGCTGACGCCCTGGATCGAGCCGCGGATCTCCGGAGCGTCGCGCGCGCCGTCGAACCGCGTGTCCACGCGGAGCCCTTCGCACCCGGGCGGAGCCTGCGCGGCCAACGCGTTCATGCGCCCATAGACCTCGTCGGAGTCGACCGCCGCCTGACCGAGGCTGTCCAGGAGCCCCGCGTAAAGGGCGTGCAGATGGGCGTACGCCGCGCCCCCGCACAGGGTGGCCCCGACCCGGATGTAGCCCTCGAACGGCATCGGGCGCGTCTCGAGCGCCGTGATGACTTCGGGGGAGTCCGAAGGCACGGAGACCTGCCCGCCGGTGCCGACGTTGACGACGATCGCGTCCGAGCCCATCCCGGCCGCCCCGATGACGCTGGCCTGGTTGTCTCCCAGCGGCGAGCACACCACCACGCGCGGGGGAAGCCCGAGGGCGTGCGCCTTGGCCGAGAGGATCTCACCGAGCGGGCGAGCCGCCGGCCGGACGGCGGGCAGCGCGGCCTCCGGGATCCGGAGCGCGCGCACGGTCTCGGCGTCCCACTCGCGCCGCGCGATGTCGAGGAGGCCCCAACTGGCCGCATGCGTGTGGTCGGTCGCGAACACTCCGCAGAGCGACGCGGCCAGGAAATCGCAGACTGAGAGCGCCGCGGCCGATGCCGGGAGGCGCCGATTCGCCGCCAGCCAGAAAAGCGTCGCTCCCCCGTAGCCTTCGTGCAGCCCGCAGCCCGTCCGCGCTCGGGCTGCGTCGCCCGCGGCCTGCTGGGCCTGGAGGATGTTGCCGGGCTGGTCCCAGGCCTCCGTGCGCCGGTCCTGCCAAGTGATAAGGCCGGTGAGGGGCTCCAGGGCCGGATCGGCGAGGAGCAGGCCGTGCATCTGGCCCGTCAACGCGATGGCCGTCACCTCGCTCCGGCGCACGGCCGGGTCGGCGAGGAGGTCGCGGATCAGGTCCCAGCAAAGGTCGCGGATGCGGTACGGGTCCTGCTCATGGCGTCCGGCCGCGCGTTCCGGAAGCTCGGTCGCGTTCGGCGCGCCCCGCAGCGCGAGGATGCGGTCGGCGCCGGAGTCGTACGCGAGGGCGCAGAGCTTCGACGTGCCCACGTCAAGCGAGATCACGGTTCCCATGATGGCCTCCCAGTGTCGAACTCGTGCCTGAAGCCCATCATACGGGTACGCGCCGCGCCTGTGCACGACGGAGTCGGCCGCGGCCCGGGCGCGTAGAGCCTTACGCCGAGGCCGCGCCGGGCTCGAGCATCCGCGCCAAGCGCTCCCGAGTCGCCGCGCCCTCCATCGGCCCCTGCCGGGTGACGCCGTGCGCGCCGGCCGCCGAGGCCCATCGCAGCGCCTCGTCCGGCTTCATGCCGAGGGCAAGGCTCGCGATGAACGCGCCGTCGAAGCAGTCCCCCGCGCCCGTGGGGTCGACCTCGTCCACCTCGAACCGCGGCGCGTCCGTGCGCCTGCCGTCGACGTAAAGCGTCGCTCCCGCCGCGCCCCGCTTGAGCACCACCGTTCTCGGCGCGAGTTCCCGCACCGCCTCATCGGCCGTCTCCGCGCCGGTGATCCGGAGTGCCTCCGGCTCGCCGGCGAGCACGATCGTCGCGGCCGAGAGCACCTTGTCGAAGACGCGGCGCAGGGCGATGCCGCCGAGAAGCTCGGGGCGCAGATTCGGATCGAAGCTGATCGTGGCCCCGGTCTGATGCGCCACATCCACGGCGCGCTCAATCGCTGAGCGCATCCGCTCGCCGGCCGAGAGCGAACACCCCATCACATGAAGGTAGTCCGCGCTCGCGATGTACGAGACGTCGATGTCCGCCGGACCGAGTTGCCCCGCCGCCGAGTGCGCGAAGTGGAAGATGAACCTCCGCTGGCCTCCGGGGGCGTAGGTCACGAACGCGACCCCCGTCGTGTGCCCGGGCGTCCTCCGAACCTTCGCCACATCGACCCCGTCCGACTGAAGCCTCCGGAGGTTCAGCTCACCGAAGTCGTCCTCACCCACACGCGCGATCATCCCGCAGGAGACGCCCATGCGCGCCACTTGGTCGATGAAGATGGCCGGCGCGCCGCTCGCGAAAGGCCCGTCGAACGCCCCGGGCTCCAGGAACGACTGGCCCGCCTCGCGAGCCATCATCTCGACCAGAATCTCACCCACTGTCAGCACCGCAGGCACTGGCTCCGCCACCTCATCTCCGACCTCCGCGCAGTCCTCCCCGATGGCCCTTCACATTGAGCGTCCACCCTCACCGCTCTGGTGGGACCACCACCATCCCGTACGCCGGAATCTCCAAGCCGAAAGCCGTCCGCGCCTCCTCGGTCGCGTTGTAGAGGACCAGGCCGCCGTCGGTCTGCGTCACGAAGATCCCGTCGGCGCGCCCGTCCGGAACCTTCACCGGAGCCGCGTCAAGCCCGAGCGCCGCCGGGTTCGAGAGCGCGAGCGCCATCGCCTGGGCCGCCGCGTCCGAGGCGCGGCGGGCGGCGGGGATGGTGATCGTCAGCCCGCGCCCGACGCGCCGAACGCACCGCTCCCGCAGCAGCTCGGCGTCCAGTTCGAACGCGACTCTCGGCGTCGCCGGGGCGTCGTCCTCGTGACCGTTGGCGAAGAGGCGTATCTCCCGGATCGCCGCTCCGAGCGAGCGTCCGTCGCCCATCCCGAAGTCGGACGGGACCCAAGTCGCCAGGTCCATCGTCACCTCCGCGACGGGCGCGCCTTCAAGGAGTTCCCGCGGAACGGCGAAACGATAGTCGTGGTTCCCCGCCTCCGTCAGACGCCCCACCTCATGGCCGTTGACGAACACGCGGTTCGCGGCTGGCTGAGAGCGCCCGCTCACGTGCGCGGAGACGATCAGGGTCGCGTCTCGATTCGGGTCCGCGGGCAGGAGCGCCCCCGGCCGCGCGCCGGTCCAGCGCTTGGTCGCCCCGGGAACGTCCGGCCACTCGCCGCCCGTTTCGCGGCCATGCCACTCCCCGAACAGGAAGCCCTCGTCGTCCGGACTCCCGATCGAGAGCCGAACGTGGGTCGGCGCCGGGCCCTCCAGCCTGGCGACCGATAGCCGGAGGTCCGCCTCCGGAGCGGCGAGGCGCTCCTCAGCAAACGCGTCGTCTCCCTCGGGCGTGCGGAGCACGACTCCCTCCTCGCCCGGCAGCACCACGAGCACGCCGCCCTCTTCGACCCACCGCCGCAGACGATCGCACTCGGACGCCTCCGCCCAGGGCGCTCCGGCGACGGCGAGAACGCGGAGGTCCGGCAGCGCGCCCAGCTCGAGAAGCAGCGTGTCCACCATCTCGACGTCGAGGAAGTCACGGACTCGGCGGACCAGGCCGTACGTGGCGTCTAGCGCCGCGGGCTCGAGGGCCCACGAGGTCTTCGGGAGGTAGACGCCGGCTCGGACCGTCGGCGCGCGCCGCTCGAGAAGGCCGACGTACGCCCGGTAGTTCGCGACGGCTTCTTCTTCGCCGAGCACGTTGTCAGTGTAGTAATGGAGTTCGGAGGCGCCGGAGGCCGTGGCGTTGTAGATGCGGGCGATCACCCCGCGCGGGTCCACGCCGCTCGCCGGCTCAAATCCAAACGGAGTCCCGTACGCGCGGCACGCGGTCGCGACTTCGCGCGTTACGGTGAAGTTCGCGGCGTAGTCGCTCCCCTCGTTGGTGATGCGGATGCCCGCCTCGTACGGCGCGATCGCCCGGGCCTGAGCCGTGAAGTCAGCCCCCAGAAACGGGTTCGCGTCCCCGCCCGTGCACAGGAGGATCTCGGTGTCCGGGAAGTGCTTCCGCGTCGTCGCCACCCAGAACTCCGACCACGCGGTCATGGAGTCGACGTACCACCGCACCATGTCCGCTCGAGCCCGAGGAGACGGAGCCCGATCCGGCGGGAACGGGCGAACGTCAGCCATGTCGGCGTAAGTGGCGCCCCATGCCGCGTTCAGTGCGTCAATCGCGCCGTAGCGCTCCTGCAGCGCGCGCCGGAAGCTCTCGGCCGCGTAGCGATCCCCCGCCCACCAGCCCCCATGGTTGTGGTACGGGCCCGGGATGTCCATGGTCCAGCCGTCAGGCGGACCGGCCGGGTAGATCGACTCCCCGTAGATCCCCGTCACGCCGAGCAGCACTGACTGGATCACCCCGCGGTCGCGGTACCTTTCGGCGAACGCCTGCAGAAAGCGGTCGACGCGCTCAGGCAGGCGGGGGCTCCAAAGCGACTCGACCTTCGAGGCTTCGCCGTGCTCGAGGCACACGTAGGGGACCGCGTCCGGCGCCTCCCGGAACCACTTCGGGTTCGCGTAGGCGGGCCCGACGATCAGGAACGGAACCCATTTCAGGCCCGCGCCTTCGAGGATCTCGACCTGCCGGTCCCAGCGGCTCCAGTCCCACTCGCCCTCAGCGGCGTCCTCCACCGTCTGCCATGTCACGTAGGACTCGACGGCCGTGACGCCGAGGGCCTTGTACAGCAACGCCTCCGGCTGGCTCGCCGTCCCGCCGAACGTCACGGCCATGCCCTCGCCCGCCTGCGCCCCGAATGCGGCCAGGTCGTCGGGTGAGAGGCTCTCTGGGCGGTACCCGACCGGAGGGGCGAAGGCCACCTCGATGCGTCGGACCGCGAGAGCGGGGCTCGCAAGCCGGAGGTCCGCGCCCCAGTTCTGGCGGCCGGAGAAAGCGGCGTGCTCGAGGCGGACGGTCGTCCGTCGCCACGCGCCGGAGCCGAGCCCGAGGATGACGGCGTCGTCGCCCGAGTCGTACGCGGAGCCGCCCGCCCGGTCGTACTCGACCCGGATGAGCCGCACGTGCGAGTCGTAGTACTCCACGGTCAGGTACGCGTCGTAGTCGCCCGCCGGCGCGAGCGCATCATCGACGACGATGTACGTGTAGAGCGACCGCTCCCCCGCCGTTCGGCGGCACGGGCTTCCCGCGATCTCCGCCGGCTCGTTCACCCCGTCGCCGTCGGACGGAACGACGACGCCGTGCGAGTCGTTGGCGGGCCCCAAGTCCACCCACAGGGACTCGGCCGGTTGCGCGAACGCGGTGTGCGGAATGAGAAGCAGAGCCTGCCAGAGCATCGCGATCAGCCTCCCGTCGCGAGGAGCAGCACTTCCATGGGCTTGAGCGTGATCTCCGCCTCCGCCGGCTCCGTGGTGAAGAGGTTCGTCAGCGGCGCGCCGTCGCGCGCCGTGACCGAGAACGTGACCGGCTTGGAGAGGTAGTTCGTCAGGTTCACGAGGGTGCGGTTGCCGAGTCGGGCCGTCTGCCACTCAACGCCCCACGGCATGGCGCCGGTCGCGGCGTCGATGACGCGGACCTCCGGCTTCCCGAGAACGCGCTCGAGTTCAGGCAGCAGCAGTTCGCGGAGTTCGCTGGGGGTCGTCTCCTCGATCCTCGTCGCCCCGGCCGACCTGGGCCAGTCCAACGGCCGATCGTAGTCATCTCGCCCAAAGCACCCCTCCCCGACCGCGATCAGGGCCTTCGGGCCCATCGAGAAGTGCGCGATCGCCCCGTGCGCCTCCGCGGGGAGGTGCGTGACGCCGGGAGCCACTATCATCTCGTACTG
>CAZCER010000072.1:0-9114 GCA_964497385.1 uncultured Armatimonadia bacterium
TACGCTCCGAACCGCGTTCTTCTGGACCCGAACGGCGCCAACAATGACACGACCCGTATGGGGACTTGGCGCACCTGTGTGTACCCCTACACCAAGAACTGGCAGATCTGGTTCTGCCCGAGCAACAGCTGTTCCGGCGGCGACGCTGAGGAGCGCCGCGTCATCACCACGCCGATCTACACGTCGTCGCTGAACATGCACTACTTCTACCAGGGCAACATCTTCAACAACCTCGGCGTCCGGATGGCGACGATCGAGTCGCCCGCCATCCAGGTGTGCATCCAGGAAGGCTACGGCTGCTTTCCCGACCTGGGCTCCTGGTGCAACACCTGGGCCCGCTGGGCGCCGCACCCGGGTGGCGGCAAGAACTGGACCTTCTGTGATGGGCACGCGAAGTACGTCAAGAACCAGATGATCACCACCCCGGTCAACATGTTCATCGCGACCGACCCGGCCACCGATCCGAAGGCCTACACCTGCGACGATAACTGGGACTTCCCGCAATAGGCGCGGCGCTCCGGGAGCGGTTCGCGAACGAATAGACGCGGATGACAGGCGTTCCACGCCAGAGATCGGAGATGGGTAGCGGTGTCGTTCATGACCAAACTCGCGCTGATCGGTGTTGCGCTTCTGACGGTGGCCTCGCTCGTCGTCGGGTGCGCCAAGAAACCCCTCGAAACCGGCGGTCGCCAGACCTCCGACCCGACCATGACTCCCCCGAAGGCCAAGGCCGACCTCCAGGCCGGCAAAACGCCCGCAGGGGCGAAGGCCGCCCAGGAGGAGGGCGCTGCGGAGACCCCGGCTAAGGGCGAGGGCGAGTAGCGCCCCGCACACAAGAAGAGATGGCCAGAGACAGAACGCGGCCCCGCAAGCTCGCTTGCGGGGCCGCGTCACGCCGGTCCGATCAGCTACGGCCTACCAGTTTTCCTCCGCGCCCGCGAGCATGAAGCACGCGACCCGCCACCGCCCTGTCTTCGCGTCCCGTCGGAGTTCATATCGGAGCCTCCCGCCGTCCTCGGCAGCGACGTAACAGAGGGCCGCGCTCTTCTCGTAGTCCCACCGGATATTGAGGTCGCGAAGGGGCAGCGCAGGAGCCACCTGCGGGGGCGTCATCCACTGGAACGCCCCCATCCCTTGAGGGCTGGAGGCTTTCAACCTGGTCAGCGCGCCGCTAGAGGGATCCGTCTCGACATCGACCCCGCTTGAACACGCACCGATCGCGGCCGCGTCATTGGCGGCGATGGCTTCCGAGAAAGCCACCAAGCATGCCTTGGGGCCTGAGGAGGACCAGGCTCGCATCCCCACCCATCCCCTCAACGACGGGTAGTAGAAGGCCACCGCCGCCGTCCCGAGCGCCAGTACGAGACCCACTGCCACAGTGATGCCCCGACTCCCCCGTTTGGGGGCGGCCAAGCCCTTCGTCCGCGTGGGCTGATCGCCCAGTGACACCCCATCGCCCATGTCCGGCGACACTCCCATCACCCGCTTCCCATCTGTGACGCCCGCGTCGAGGGCGGCTCACAGCGCATCGCAAGCCTTGCTGAAGAGGTTCCACGGGTCGGCGTGACATCGTCGGCCCTGGGAGCAGCATTCCGCGCCGTGCAGGCGGCTCCCTGCGCCGGTGTTCGCGCCATGCTCCATGACGGCTCATCAGGATGTGTGAAGACGCGGCTGATGGTGCGTGCGAGGCGCCCCGGCGGACCCGACCCCATCCGGCTCTCAAGCGCTACCGTCCTCGGTGCGCCCGGGCGACTCGGTCGAGTTCCTCGATCGGTATCGCCGAGGCGAGCACATAGACGAGGTCGCTGTCCGACCACGTGACGGCTTGGCGCCGTCGCTCGATCGTCTCGGGCGCCTGTTCGAGACCGTAGAACTCATCGAAGTGGCCCGCCCGGGACTCGCGCCGGCGCTCGAAGAGAAACACAGGGCGCGGGCGCTCTCCGCGCTCCTCTTTCACGTAATAGAACTGGGCCACGACCGCGCCGCCGTACTGGGGCAGCGCGGCGCCCTCCGGCCGCCAGTCCAGGGGGCGCGACCGCAACGGCACGATCCAGGGCGCCTGATCCTTGGCCTCGCGGAAGAACAGCGGGCGCACGAGTCGCGCGGGATCGGGAACCACGAGGTCTTCGGGACCGGGCTCGCAGCGGAAGCGATCGGCGTCGAGTTCGTCGTCGTCCAGATAGCGGACCTCCAGATACTGGGTCTGGCTGAGGGTCTCGCCGTTCGCTCCGTACGTGAGGTTCGCGAGTTGCAGGTAAGTCTCTTGATCGATGGCCAGGCCCCGCACCCGGACCCACTCCGGAGCGTGATGACGCAAGCGCGAGATCGTCACAATCCACACCCGGCGCCCGGCGTACTGCGCCTCGCGGTCGATCGAGGCGCGGGTGCGGTCCTTGTAGTGCTCCACCAGATCCACCCGGCCGTCGCGTTCGGTCTCAAAGTCATAGGGGGCCGAGACGAACACGAGACCCGTATCCGGGAGCATCCGCCAGCGCCGCGTCCCGTCCGAGATCACGCGCTGCCCGTTGAACGGCCCGCGTGACGTATGCTCCACGACGCTGCGCCCTCGCCCGCCGGCGTAGATCCGCTGCCGGAAGCTGTGCTGCGTTCCCCCGGGCCCGTAGACCGTGATCTCCTGGACGCCCTCATGCGGAATGTCGTCCATCCGCTCCGCGGAACGCCGCAGCACATCCCACACGTCCGCGGACGCGGGACCCGACCCAAGCACGCAGACCGCCAGGAACGCCAAGGCGGCCAAGACTCGCACGACGCAACCAGCCATCTCACATGTCCAAACACGAGGTCGCCGCATCGCTCGCCTGCGCCCGCGCTATCTCCACAACGCCCATGTCGGCAAACAGCGGCTCCTCGCCCTCGTTCGACGCGGCGGCGTTCTCGAGCGCGTCGGCCACCTCAGGCGCCAAACCGGCCTGCGCGACGGCTTCCACGGAGATCACGTCCGATTCCGAACCGGGCGCGAGCGGGGCGCCGGGCCCTGAAGCCCGGACAACCGCGAAAACCAAGAGCGCGGCGACGCCCGCGAGCGCGGCGCTCCGCAGAGCCGGAAGCCGCAGCAACCCCGCGATGGCGCTCGCCGCCCTCGGTCGCACGCCTCCGTCAAGGATCCGCTGGCGCACGGTCGCGACGAAGTCCGGGGGAGGCGCGAGGTCTTGCCTCGCCGCGTCCAGAAGCTGGCGAAGCGCCACCGCGCGCTCCAGGACCGTCGCGCAGTCCTCGCAGTCCACGGCGTGCGCCCGGGCCCGGGCCTCCAACTCCGGCTCGATCTTGCCTTCGGCCATCTCATCGGCGAGTGTGCGAACCTGCCTACACGTCATGGAGCGCCCTCCTCTCGCGCACGCCTTCGATGTATGGCGCCAGCTTGCGCTTCAGCGCCGTTCTTGCGTTGAAGAGCCGCGACTTCACGGTCCCTACGGGGCACCCGACGATGGCCGCGATCTCCTCGTACGCGCATCCTTCGAAATCATAGAGCACCACGACCACCCTCAGCTTCTCCGATAGCGTCGCAACGGCCTGTCGCACGTGCTCCGCGAGTTCGTCACGGCGGAAGCCCGCGGCCGGATCCTCGGCGTCGGGCCCGGAGAGCCGCTCGGCCAGGTCGAGGTCGTCGTCCTCACGGTGGTCCAGGCTCGGGCCCGCGATCTCGCTCCGTTTGCGGCGACGGCGGGAGTGATCGATCACTTTGTTGTGCGCGATCCGGAAGATCCAGGTCTTGAAGCTTGCGTCCGAACGGTAGGCTCGAATGGCCGCGTAGGCCTGCACGAAAACGTCTTGGGTCAGGTCCTCGGCGTCGGACGGGTCCCGCACCGACCGCGCGACGAAGCTGTACACACGCGACTTGTAGCGCTCCACCAACTCACAGAAGGCGCTGACGTCGCCCTGCTTGCAGCGTTCGACAAATGCGCTGTCGGAGGAACCCAAGTTGGCCGCTCCAAGACTCCGCGCGCCCGCCATAGTCGCCGCCATGCGCGCCTCCTTCCGTACGGTCCTTCCGCACAGTATGGACGCGCGCCGAGCGCCGCGGTTCAGTCGCGGATCGGCCGCGCGGATCGCTTTCGGCCCCGCTTACAGGTCGCGCTTCAACTCCAGGTCCGCGCCGCACTGCGGGCACACGAGCGTCTGCTCGCGCACCGGCAAGCTCGCGCCGCAGTACGGACACTTGCGCTGGATCTTGTGGCCGCCGACCCCGACCACCTCGTAGCTGTCCGGACCCGTCTGCCGGCACAGGCGCTTGGAGACCATCGCCTCGAGCGTCGCCTTGGCCTCATCCGGGCCGAAACCGACCTGCGACGCAACCTCGGCCACCGTCATCGGCGCCCGCGTCGATTGCGCGAGGGCTATGACCTCCAGTTCGACGGCGCTCGGCCGAAGCCGCATCTTGCGATGGAAGATGAGACCGACCGCGAGAAGCTGCGCGCCGCCGATGACGAACGCGACGAACGCGATCGCGAGCCGCGTTCCGGTGCTCCCGCCCTCTCCCGCCGAGGCGATAAGCGCCAAAAGCCCGAAGCACACAAAGACCATCGCCTCGACCGCGAGTCCGGCCAGCAGCGCATAGAGACATCCGTCCGGCATCCTACGATCCCTTCGCTCAGGCGTTCCAGTTCGCCGTCGCCGCCGAAAGAGCGTTGCCCATGTCGACGAACACGCTCTCGATCAGCGCCGGAGTCAGGCGCTCGTCGAGCGTGGCGCGCAGCGCCCTGTAGAAGTGCCCCGGGTACGCGGCCATCTGCTTCTCATCCACCACGTACTGAGCAAGCTGGTCCCAGGTCTGATGGAAACCCTCGGCCGCGGCCGGAACGTCGACGAAGAGCCGCGAGAGTTCGGAGTGAGCGTCCTGCTCGGCTCGGACGCTCCCGACCGACTCGCGAAAACCGTCGAGGCCCTGTCCGAGGCCCGAGAGCATCCCGAGCATCTCGGCGCCGGCGGTGATGGCCTCTTCCTGCTCATCCACGAGATCGCACAGGCGGTTCACCTCGGCGAGTTGCGCGTCCGCCTCGGCGATGCCCGTCGCGGGAGCGGACTTCTCCCCCGCGACCATCGCGAAGAGCGCGCGGCGCTCGGCCTCGCCTTGCAGGTCCGCCTCGAGGCCGGCGAGGTCCTGACGGAGGCGCGCCACCCGGATCTCGTTCTGCTTCCACCGCTCCTGCAGATCCGTCTCCAGGTCGTGACCCGCGGTGAATTCCTTCTTCCAGCGGGCGCGCACGCCCTCGAGCGCCTTCGCGGTCGCCTCCACGCGCTCGTCGACGCGCTTCAGTTGCTCCGCGAGGTCCAGAATCTGCCGCTTGCGGAGGTACATGCCGAACCACCGCGCTTTGTGCTCGATCTCGTCGTCCAGTCGCCTCGCCTGCGTCTCGAGCGCGGCCAGGTCCCGCTTCAGCGCCTCCTCTTGAGCGTCGAGTTCCGGATTCAGTTCCTTGAGTTCCTCGCGGACGACGCGCCCGTCCTGAAGAAGCGACTGCGATGCGGCCTCCCCGTCGACGACGAGCTGCTTCAGAGCCGTCACCTCGGCGTTGAGGGAGTTCAGCGCCTCCGCGACGCCCGTCTCGAACGGACCCGCGAAGCCGGCGTCCAGTTCCGACTTGCGTAGCGCGAGGATCGTCCGAGCGCGCTCCGTGGCGTCGCGACGCTCCATGCGCGTCGCCTCCCGCGCGTCGTTCAGCGCCTCCTGAACCTCGGCGATCTCCTGGAACAGGCGGGCGACGCCGGCTTGCGCGCTCTTCACGAAGTCCTCGTACTGGTGGATCGTCAGACGAGCCATCCGTGTCCTCCCATCGCTAGGCCCGGGGCGTCGAGCGACCGTTCGCGCTCTCATGACCCACGCCGAACACGCGACCTCGCGTCGCGCGCCGAATGCGCCACAGCCCGCGCTCGAAGGCCGTGACCTTCGGTCGGGCCTCGTCGATCTCTTCGAAACCGCCTCGGTCGTCCCAGTACAGGGGGCATGCGCCGTAGCAGAGAGCGAAGTAGCGGCATTCGGAGCAACCCGGCGGGGCCGCGGCTTTGGAGCGCCAGTAGCGCGCCGCCGGACCGCGCCACACCTTCTCGAAGGAGCGCCGCACGATGTTCCCGACGCCTTCCTCGAAGCTCGAGCACGGAAGCACCTCCCCGGACGGATTCACCGAGAGCAGGCTCTCGCAGCAGGCGCACGTCGTCGACGAGACGCCGTACTGCATGGGGTTGAACACGCAGAGCGGGGTGGGGGAGTACCAAACCGGCTTCACGCCGCACGCCCGCGCCTGATCGAAGACGGGCGGGACGATCTCGCGGAGGTCGGCGTAGGAGATGTCCATCGCCGGGTCATGGATCGACGCGCCGGTGCGGATCACGAGGTTCATGGAGAAGTACTCCGACTCGAGGTCGTGCGCGACGAAGGCGACGAGTTCGTCGAGCCGCTCCTTGTTCAGGCCGCAGATCGTCGTGTTCGTGTGCGTGTGGATTCCGGCGCGGCGGAGCGCCCTCACCCCTTCGACCGTCGCCTCGAAAGCCCCGGGGCGTCCGACGATGTCGTCATGCACCTCGGCCGAGCCCGCCTCCAGGCTTACCTGCGCCGAGTCGAGACCCGCTTCCGCAAGCGTCTCCGCGAAACCGGGCTCCGCGCACCGGATGCCGTTGGTGATGAGGTTCACCCGCATCCCGCGCGACTTCGCGTGACGGATGTGGCGCGGAAGATCCTTCACCAGCGTCGGCTCGCCGCCCGTGAAAGAGATGCTGGGGCAGTAGGCCTCGCCGGAGATGCGATCGATCACGAGATCCACCTCGTCCGGAGACATGCGCGGCACGGAGGTCTCGCGGTCGGGGGAGTTCGCGTAGCAGAAGCGGCAGCGGTTCTGACACCCGTAAGTCAGGGCGATCTCCGACAGAATGGGCCACTCGAGGCGGCGCTTGCCGAAGCCGACGCGACGGATGTGGCGGGGGTCGGCAAGGTCCTCCCGCATGAGCCCGGAGAGGGTGCGGGCCACGCCGCACACGTCCGTGAGGACGCGTTCCTCCTCCTCCGCGTACTCCGAGGCGACTTCGCGGGCCACGCGTCGAGGATCGGGGTCGTTCGCGCGGTCGTAGAGGCGCGAGAGGATCTCCCACCCGGTCTCGTTCACGCGGTAGAGCTTGTTCGGCCGCAGGATGATCGTGTGGTCGCACTCGCGCAAGAACACATGCTCGCGCGTCTGCCGGATGAACCCCGCGAGTTCGGACAACATGAAGTCATCGGCGCGCGCAACGGCCTGCGCGCCGTCCTCAGCGGCCTCGTTGTGGACGACCGGGTCCACCATGCTAGTCTGCCTTTCGCAGCCGAAGGGCCCGGGCTTCGTTGGCTCCGACCACCGCCGCCCACGGGCCGGGACGCGGGATCGAGCGGCGACGCATCCCGT
The DNA here is from genome assembly GCA_964497385.1 of uncultured Armatimonadia bacterium. GTDB lineage: Bacteria > Armatimonadota > Zipacnadia > UBA1398 > UBA1398 > CAZCER01. The sequence continues at coordinate 7,389 of CAZCER010000072.1, forward strand.
CTCGCGGCCGCATCAGAAGCTGCTCACACAGGACGAGACGCACGCGGAGTGGCAGGCCGAATGCACACACGCGGAGTGACACGCCGAGTGGCAGGCCGAGTGGACGCACGCCGAATGGCACGCCGAATGCACACACGCGGAGTGACACGCCGAGTGGCAGGCCGAGTGGCAGGCGTCATACCCGAGCGCCCCGCCGGCCTTCTCCAAGGCTTCGCCGAAGCCCGCTTCGGCTCGCGCGGCGGCGCCGGAGATCGAACTCTCGACGCGCTCCATCGCGCCCGAGGCGAAGCTCTCGATGTTGGTCATCGCGGAGTCAGCCCCGCGCACGATCGGCGAACTGGCGATGGCCTCCCGGAAGCTCTCCCCCGAGGCCGCGGGAAGACTCGCCTGGCGGTGGCCCATCATGCTGTCGATGATGATCCAGTCCATGTACGAGTCCCAGAATGTCCGGTCGCATCGCCGCGTGCGCGCGGTCTCCCAGATGTCGTCGATGTGCTTGCGATAGTGGCGGCGCGTCGCGTCCGCGTCCGCGTGCCACATCTTCCCGCGTAGGTCCCTCCCCACCGCGTCGAGGATCTGTGGGACGCTGTCGCGGTGAATCGTGCCGTCCTCCCGAATGGCGCCGATCAGCAGACGCTCGTACTCCGTGGTCGCGAGGTGCGGCGCGACGACCTCGATCTGCAGGGGCTTGTAGTTCAGGATGTTGATCGCTCCGGCCCGGGCGAGGCGGGTCAGGAGAAGCATCAGCACGCGCGACGGATCGCCGATCAGAAGAGCCGCCTCGAGCGCGTCCAGATCGGCGACCACGCCGTCGGTCTCGAACGCCTGCATCTCGATCTCCGGCGCCTGGTACTGCTTCGGTCGTTTGCGCCGAGGTCGGAACGAGCCGCGGGCTCCCGTCCAGACCAGGATGAGCAGCAGCGGGACGAGGAAGATCGCGCAGCAGCAGACCGGACCGGAGTAGCGGTCGAAAGCCGTGCGGGTTCCGCCGCCCGCGCCGCCGATCTCCGCCTTGCCGGCGAGTTCGTTCGTGGTCGGGTCCGGGATGGCCGACGCCGGGATGAAGAGGTCCTTCACGACGAAGGGCGTGCGCGCGGGAACGTTCGCCTTCTCGATGTGGATCGATAGGTAGTTCTTGCCCGTCGGCTCATCCGGAGTGGGGAAGTACACCCATCGGTCGGCCTGCCTGATGTCGTTCACGAGGACGCCGGCCTTGTCGACCACCTCGGGCGTGATCTGCTCGGGCTTCCTGAGGGTGGGATCGATCTCGATGGGGAGCACGAGTTCGATGACGGCCTTCTTCTGCGCCATCGGCCACTGGGGCGGGTCCCACGAGAGCGCGTAGAGCTGCTTGCCCTGGTTCTCCGTCGGGTCCCAGCACATGGAGTCGAGCAGGTAGTTCATCTTGACCGTGACGGTCTCGCCGCGCGTGGTCGGCGCGTCCCATTGGGGCTGCAGGCAGTCCTTGAGTTCGTTCGAGCGCACGACGCGAACCGGCTGCTCCTGGCCGCCCTGGCGGGTGATCGTGTGCCCTTCGCCGATCTCCACCTTGCCGTTCAGAGGCCCGACGTTGGTGATTCGCTGGCGCCCGTTCTCCATCTCCGTAAACGTGACGCTCTGCGTGATGTTGAGCGTGCCGTCGGAGAGGCACCGGGCATAGACCTTGACCTCCTCGAGGACGACCGGCTGCGCCAGCGCGCACGGGGCGAGCACGGCGATGAGGAGT
>CAZCER010000072.1:9124-12493 GCA_964497385.1 uncultured Armatimonadia bacterium
CACTGACGGGCGGCGGAACCGCAAGTGTCGCGCACTCTCTTCCTCCTTTGCGGGAGCTTCCCCTCCCGGCGTATGATGGAGGCGGTCTGAGCGAGCGCGGGCCAAAGACCCGCTGACGGGAGCGTCGCCATGCCCGTGGACCTCGAGACTCTGAGTCGCTATCTGGATGCGATGGGGCTTCATCACGCCGTCGGCCGGGCAGGCCGCATGATCGTGACGCCTTTTGGCCCCATTGACGTGCGTGTGTTCGTTTGCGAGCGCGGCGAGGGCGTTGTGCTGCAGGTCCCGAACGTGCTGAACCTCAGCGACTGCGCGGACCTGGAGGCCTGCCTCGTCTGGATGGCCGCGCACACCTACCGCCACAAGATCGGGCACTTCGGGTACGACCCGCGCGACGGAGAGGTCGACGTCTCCTTCTTCTTCCCCGTGCAGGACGGCTCGATGACCCTGCAGCAGTTTCGAAGACTGCTTCTGGTCTGCCGGGACGTGGCCCTCAACGATGTGGCGGAGCTGCGCCGGATCGCGCACGGCGGCGCTCCCGACGAGCCCGCGGACGGCTGGTCCTCCCCGAAGGACAGCCATGAAGAAGAGCGTTTCGCGGACCTTGTGTCCGACCTCTTCCGCGAGGAACCGCGCCCCACGAACGAGGCGCCGCGCTACGGCGCGCCTCGGGAGCGGTGGAGCGGCCCCGAGGACTTGAACGCCGTGCCCGAGGCCGACTGGCTCGCCGTCGCGCGCCAGGCCCTGGCAAGCGGCCAGAGCGAACTCCCGGAGCACGAACGCCTGAGGCTCATTCGCGACGAGGTCTGGCCGAAGCTGCTGGAACTCCGCGAGGCCTCGATCTCGCTCGGCCATCCGTACGCGTGCGCCAAACTCGCCACCGAGGTCGGCCTCTCGTCCCATGAGGAACTCGCCGTGTGCTATCTCGCGGTGAACGCCTCGGAGGGCGGCGAGGGCGTCGACGGCGAGACACTGACGACCCTGTGCTGTCCGGACGCCGAGCCCGAGGAGGCCGCCGCCGTGCTCTGCAGGTTGGCGATGCTGGGGGTCATCCGGAGCGTCAGCGGACGCTTCCAGCCGCCCTATCGCGTCGGCCCCGTCGGCGCGACGGCCTACAGCGCGGCCGCGCCGCCGGAGGATGGGTCCCAGGCGGACGAAGGCGCCGCCGCCGCGGAATGACCGCCGCCGCGGGCCCCGTCGCCTGCAACAGCCTGCCTCTCCGGTCCTCGGGGGGCCCGCTCGGTCCGGAGGAGCGCCGCGCCGAGGTCGAGGCCGCCGTCGCCGCTCTGCGCGGAGACGATCCCGTCGGCGCCTTCATCGCGTGGCGACGCGAACTCATCGCCCAATGCGCGCTCGGACGCTGCTGGGCGCTGGCGGGCCGCCTCGCGGCCGCAAGCGACGCCGCCGTACGCCTCCTCGCGGACGAGACCGCGCAGGCGCTGGGACTCGAAGCCATCCCCGTCGCGATCGTCGCCACCGGAGGCTACGGGCGGGGCTGCCTGCTGCCCTACTCCGACGTCGACATCGCCCTGATCGCTCACGACGAGTCCGCGGAGGGGCTCGACGACTTCCTCCGCGGTCTGCACCGACGCATGTTTGACGGTTTCGCCGATCGGCTTCGCCTCGCGGTCGGGTACCAGTTTCGCCCCATCGACGATCTCCGCGCGATCGACCACGTCACGCTCACCGCGCTCCTCGACGCGCGCCTCGTCTGCGGCGCCGAGTCCGTCTTCGCGGCGTTCCTCGCGGCGCGCGAGCGCCGCCTCGATCGAGCCGCCTTCATGCTGGAGCGGCTCGACGAGTGCGAGGCCCGCGGTCTGAACCGCCCCGAGGCCGTCTACGCCCTGGAGCCCGACCTGAAGGCCGACCCGGGTGGGTTCCGCGACCTGGAGTTCGCTCTTTGGATCGCCGAAGCCGCGACCGGAGGGGCGGTCCGCGACCTGGCGGCCGTCGCGGGCGCCGGCTGGGGCTCGCCGGACGAGATGACCCGGGTCCGCGCCGCCGTCTCGGCCCTCTACGATCTTCGCTTCGCCCTGCACCGGTCGGCGGACCGCAAGACCGACCGGCTCTTCATCAGCCAGCACGAGAACGTCGCGCGGGCGCTCTTCGGCGACGCGACGGAAGGTCTCGACCGGATGATGGCTCTGCGCATGGCCAGCGCGGCCGAGGTCCACGCCTTCGCCCTCGGGGTGCGTGAGGAGAGCGATGAACGTCCCGTGCCGATCGGCGACTCGATGGAACTTCGCGCGCGGCGCGTCTGGCCGGCCGGCGACGTCGCGGTGAAGCCGATGGAGGCGCTTCTCGCGTACGCGCGGACGGGGGCGGCCCTTTCAACGCGGTTGAAGCGGAGGCTTGTGACCGCTTCCGCTCGGGAGGAAGCGATCGAGGGCGGACCGTTGGCCGCCGACTGGTTGGAACTCCTCGACAGCCCTCGCTTTGGCGGCGCCCTCCGGATCGCGCGGGACATCGGGGTGACGGCCCGCTGGTTCCCCGAACTCCAAGCCGCGACCGGCCAGATTCCCTACGATCCCTCCCACGAGTACGCGATTCTGGAACACTCCATCCAGGCCGTTGGACACGTGCTCGACCTCGGTGAGCGAGACGGCGGGCCGGAGAGCGCTCTGGCGAAGCTCTGGCGAGGTCAGACGCCGGCGGCCAAACGCAGCCTGGTCCTCGCGATGTGGCTCCATGACATGGGCAAGCCTCTGGACCGCAGCGACCACTCCCGCGCCGGCGCGCGGATCTGCCATGACGTCGGCAAGCGCTTGGGGCTTGGCGCGGAGGAAACCGAACTGGCCGCGCGGCTCGTGGAACTTCATCTCGCCATGGCGCGTCGCGCGTCCTTCCTCGACCTCGATCAGGATGTTACGATCCGGGAGTTCGCGGACCTCGTCGGCGACGCGCGGACGCTCAATCTGCTGTACCTGCTGACCTACGCCGACACCAAAGCCGTCGGCGCGCGCGTCCTCACGAACGTGGAACTCCGGAACCTGGAGGACCTCCACGCGCGAACGCTCGCCGTGCTCGCCGAGGAGGGCATGGAGGCCGGCGACGTGGCGGCCGCGGCGGAGCGCATGGCCGAACTCGCCGCTCGTGAGTTGCGCATTCCCAACGTCTCGGAAGAGCGCATCCTGGAACACTGCCGCCAGATGCCGCCCCTCTACGTCATCTCGACGCCGCTCCCGGTCATCGCTTCGCACATCGCCATGGTGCGCGATCTGACCCGCCGCGATGAGCCGGTGATCGACTGCTGCAACCCCGAGGGCGACGGATACACCGAAATCACAGTGTGCTGCTATGACGACCCGGGCCCGGGGCTCTTCTCCAAGATCGCCGGCGCTCTTTTCGCCCTTGGCGTGAACATCCACT
>CAZCER010000073.1:0-12355 GCA_964497385.1 uncultured Armatimonadia bacterium
CCCCGCCAGCCCACGAAGGATGTCCCGCTCCTTCGGCGATACCGTCATGCACTGCCTCCCATCATGCGCCAAACAGCCTCTACTCCGCTCCGCGGCGTCTACCTCCTCAGCACCAGCCAGTGCGCACCCTCGGCGCCGGTGAGGGCGATCTCGTAGACGCCGTCCGCGAACGTGGTCGGGAGCGCCGCTCCCTCCGTCCCGTCCGGGCCGAGCGGCACGAGCCTGAGCCCCGCCTGCGCATGCAGTCGAAGCGTCCCGACCACGGGCTCCGACCGGTACGGGAGTTGTCCGTCCGGGGCGCTCACCCGAGCGACGAGCGTGAGGAGAACGCGTTCGCTTGCGGCGATGGGCTGGCCGTCGAGCGCGGTCGCCGCGATCACGCACTTCGGTGTCTCGATCGCGCAGGTGAGGTCCGTCAGGGCGATCTCGGAGCCACCGATCCACCCCGAGGCCGCCTGCGTCTTCGGCGTGTCGATCGTCTGCACACCCGCTCGCCAGTCGCGACGGAGTTCGCCCGTGTCCGACTCCACGTACGTCTGGCCCTCGGGGATGAAGTCCCGCTCCGGATCGGTGACCGCGGTCGCGCCGGGGGCGGCTCCCCGCGGCTCGAGCCACGGCAGGTAGTCCAGTTCGGGCATGCCGATCGTGAGCTTGCTGCGCTCCGCGAGGGTGCGGACAGCCGCGCTCGTGGCGGGTGAGAGATTCCCGCCGAGAAGCTGGTCGCCGGTGAGCGTGAGGCAGTACTCCTCCCGCGCGGGCGCGATGTGGCCCTCACGGAACGCGAGCGCCGCGGCGGGCGTCACCGCGGTAAGAGCCGGGTCGCTGTAGGTGCTCCACGTGTCGGCGTGGCTGTCACCCGCGAAGCCGCCCTGGCAGTAGTTGTAGATCATCGGCGCGTCCCAGCCCTGGAGCGAAGCGACGCTCGCCACATAGAGCGGGGCCGTGAACCGGTCGGTCGCGGGGTAGGGGACGTTCCACTCCGTCACCGACATCGGCATGCCCGAGACCTGCCCGGCCGCGAGCCACGAGATGAAGTTCGCTTGGCTGCGGGGGTTCGCGCTCAATGCCTCCGCTTCACCGTAAGAGTGCACATCGATGAGGCCCCCATCGGTGAGCGCCGGCAGCGACCAGAGCCCGCAACCCCACGTCTGCGTGGTCGCGACCGGGACGCGCGCTCCCAGACTCTCCAGGTGAGCGAGCATCTCGCCGTTGAAGAGGTGCTCCTTGTGGTTGAGGTACGCCTTGCTCGGGCCCGGCTCCCACGTCCGCCACGTCTGCTCGCGCGGCAGGCCGGTCGCGTTGCAGTAGTCGGTCACATCCTGCTCGAAGAGGCCGTTGTAGTAGGGGTTCCCCTTATCCCCAAGCATCATATTGCCGAAGTGGGTGGTGAGGTCGTTCTCATTCGTGATCAGGAGCCCCATGATCGCGGGATCGTCCTTGTAGGCGAGGCCTGTGTAGGGGTTCGCATGGTTGAGATACTGGGCGTTGAACTCCTGCATGAGAGCCTGGATCGTCATATCGTAGTAGCAGAAGCCCTTCACCTCGGAGTTCTCGCGCGCGATCTCGTCGACGCCTCCGATTGTCCCGAGTTCGGTGCTCACGTCGCCGGGCTTCAGCATCCGCCCGACATGCAAGTCGAGCCAGACGTACACGCCCTCGTCGCGCAGGCACTTGACCCAGTAGTCGATGCGGTCCATCGCTCGGGCGTCGAGGCGCCTGGAGTCGTCGCGCGACTTGTCGATCACCGTCGGCTCGACCCAGCCCATGGAGTCGTGGTGATGGATCCGCATGAGGTTGTAGCCAAGCGCCGCGATCCGGCGCGCCTGGGTCTCGATCTCGGCGTCACTCACGAAGAGGGCGTAAGCCGCGAGGTTCCCGCCCCAGAAGCGCGCCGGAGCGCCGTCCTCGAAGACCAGTTGATCGCCCTGTGCGGTGAGGAACCCGTGCTCGCCGGCGGTCTCGTCGTTCAGGTAGCTGAGGTCCACCGGGGAGGCGTCGAGGGCCAGAAGCCCCGGATGCCATTCGGACAGATTCTCCGGACCATAGCGCTCCGCGGCGCTCCGCACGAAGGCTACGCCCTCGGGCAAGGTGAGAGTCATCGTGATCGCGTGCTCACCCGCGGCCACGTTGCCACGCAGGAGGAAGGTGCGGATGCGGCCTCGGTCGCCCACCTCGAAGTACACGTCCGCGGCGGAGGGGGCGAACGCGACCTCGACGGGCTGGCCGCCGACCTGCCACGTCCAGCCGCGGTTCTCCGGCAGGAGTTCGGGGTCCGCGTCGCCCTGAGCCAGCGTGGGGTGCCACTCCAGGCAGACGCCGATGACGTCGGTCAGGGGCTCGCGCACATCGAAGGCGTACGTGTAGGTGAGGACGTTCGGAGCGGTCTGGGTGACCTCGACGGCGATGGCCGTCCCGAGACCGGGCGCCTCGCCGAGATAGGCGCGCTCGTTCGGACGCTCGGGGTTTCGGCGGATCGACGTGTCCGACCACGCCCACTCCGCGCCCCAGGAGACGTACTCGGCCGTGACCACAGGGGCGCCGCTCCGGCTGAGCGTCGGCGCGGAGTTGTCGGCCACGGAGATCTCCCACTCAGGGAGTGCCTGCGCCACGGCGAGCGTCGGAGCAAGCGAGGATGGCGTCGCCGCGCGCTGGCCCGAGCAGGCGGCGCTCACAAAGCAAGAGAGGAGCACAGCGAGAACGGCTGCATATCGCATCGGATGCGTCTCCCTATCGCGGGGCGGCACTACCCCGGTCGGGTATGCCGGGCAGGGCATACCAGGACTTGAGGAACCGCTCAAGCGAGCCATCATAGGGCGCCCGCTCGATGTTCATCCATGTCAGTTGGTCGCCCACGGCGAAGTACACCCACGTCTTGCCGTCGACCTCCACGAGTTCCGGATCCGAGGCGTTGACGCCCTCGCCGAGCGCGCCCGGCGAGAGCACCGGGTTCGCCGCGCTGAGTTCCCAACTTCGGAGGTCGCGCGAGCGCGTGATGTAGGTCTCGAAGTGGTGCCTTGGCGCCCGGTGCTCCAGGTAGAGAACGTAGTAGTAGCCATCGGAGTACCGCACGCACGGGCACGCGGTGTAGCGGTCAGTGCCGAAGAGACAGCCAGGCAGCTTCGACCAGTTCCAGAGGTCGTCCGAACGCGCGAACTTGATCGTGAAGGCGGGGTAGGCCGGGTCGTTCGACTCATAGGCCATCACGAAGCCGTCCGGGCCCTCGCAGACCGAGGTGTTGAAGAGCTGCTCGTTCTCTCCCGCGAGCGCGAGCTTCGACTCCCAGTGCTCCAGATCGCCCGACCGGAACACCGTCACATCGTGCCAGCCGTCCGGCTCGAACCGGGCCGCGAACGCGTACAGGAATCCCCCACGCACGAACGCCGACGCGAGGCTGTAGCCCTCCGCGAACCGCGCGAGTTCCTCACCCGTCGCGGCGTCCTCGAGCAGAAGGTAGTAGTCCGTCCTCTCCCCGCCCGAGCCCGGCCGCACGCTCTTCAGGTGACAGAGGCGGCCTTTCCAGATGAGCGGGGACAGCTCGCAGAGATCTCGCGCCACGAGTTCACGCGCACCGAGAGGACTCGCCGAGCGCGGCGGGGGAGGGGAGAGCCGCGCGAAGTCCTCGACAGGCCAACTCGGCAGACGATGGAACCCGGCGGGCACGGCCTGCTGGAACTGCACGTAGGCTCTCACATCGCCCTTGGTCGTGTAGGTGATGTCCCCCACCGTGTCCTTGTCGACGATCACCCCAAAGACCTTGTAGCCCATCACGAGACAGTCCTCGAGATCCACGTGCAGGAGTTCGCCCCTCTGCACGCTCTGGATGACGCCGTCCGTCGGCGTCCCGACAGGCTGAGAGAAGTTGAGGACCGCGAGCCGGCAGCGTGTGCAGCGGATGCTCGAGTAGGTGCCGAATCCGAAGTTGCTGCTCTTGAGCGCGCATTGCGGGCCGACCATCGTACAGTCCTCGAAGACGACGTCGGTGTGCCTCGGTGGGGTCGGGTTCTCGACACGCACGTACGCGCCTGCGGTGTCGCCCCAGAAGTCGAGCGCCCACAGGTGGCAGCGGCGGTACGTGATGGGCTCCTCCGGGCGCGAGAGACAGCTCGCCACCCCGCCGCCGAAAGCGCGCCCGATGCTCACGCAGTCCTCCACGAGCACGGAGAATGGCTCCACGTGGTCGGTGCAGTCGAAGAAGACGCCGCCGTCCCCGCCGGTGAAGTAGAGGTTCCGGATGGCCCAGCGGTCCCACCAGATGGCGGAGGTGGTCTCCTCGGTGTGCTCCGGCGACCAGCCCTTGCTGTAGGCGCGGATGGGGCCCCACCAGTCGTAGCTCTTGAAGCCCTGCTGGCCGGGGTCGCTCGAGTCGATGACGACCTCGCCCACGCGCCCGCCGCCGAAGCGCCCGTCCACATCGCCGACGAGTTCGTTGTAGTCGCCCGCCGCACCCTTGTGGGCGGGGTTCAGGTTCGCCTCCATGTAGGTGTCCGGCCGGACGATGACGCGATGCCCGCCCTGGTCGTCCGGTACGGCGTCGAGGGCCTGCTGGATCGTGGGATACGCGGTCGCCCAGGTCAGGCCGTCGGAGCCGTCACCAAGCTTCGAGACATACAGCGTCGCCCCGTGCGGGACGTCCCCCTGGACCACACCCATCGCGGTGCAGAGCGGAGCGAGCAGAAGCCATGCCATCGGACGCCTCCGTCCCGGGCCGCCGCGCGCCGGTCCGGTGCGAGGCGATTCCGCAGGCAGGGCGAGGGGGCCTGCAGGAAGCGGGACTACAAGCGACGCTCCAGCAGCCTGGCCTGGGAGGAGGCGAGGAGCGAGCGCGAGCCGGCCCACTGGAACTGCTCCAGTACGCGCTCAGTCATGTCCAGGGCAAGCACAGCCGGCCGCGTGCGCATGTCCAGGCTGGGGTAGGCGTCGCATATCTCGACGCTGTCGCTGACGCACGCGCAGCCATCGAGGACTCGCTTGGCACGCCGTTCCCAGTCCATGAGCGTGCGTCCCTTGGTTCCGTGGAGCTGCACCTCGACGACACATCCGTCCTCAAACGCCGGATGAGGCGCCAACGCAGAGCCGAACACAAACAACTCGGTGATCCGGTACAAGGCGCAGACGATGTCCAGCAGCCCGCCTCCATACGGTACGGCGGCGGACACAAGGGCGTCGTCGCGATACGTCACCACGCGATCGGCGTCGACCCAGTAGTCCTCCTCCATGGCCAGCAGGTACACGAACTGGCCGCTCCGGTGAAACCGCCAGTACTCCACCTTCTCCTGCCAGTTGCAGCTCGACTCCACCCAGTCGCGGCACTTGGTGACGCCATGGTGTGGGTCGATGTGCGGGAAATCCCAGCCGCGCAGGCGTACCACCGCCCGACGGACGAGGTCTTCAGCATCGGACAGGCGTGGAATGCGGTCCTTGTCGAAGTGGGTCGGATGCAAGATGAGACGCCAGTATCCGGTCTGCTTGACGGCTTCCACGACGCTCGGGGCCTCCGCCACCTGTGCCATGTCACACCCCCTCGATCTCATTGCTGAAGAGATCCTCGTGCGACGGCCTGGTCATGTGTGCCGGGATCAGTCCATACCGCCGCAGCTTGTCCAGTTCGCGGAGCGTCCCGATCTCCATGGCGCGGTCCAGTATCTCCCGCATGGCCTGGTGACTCCGGACCGGCGCAGCCTCGGGCTTGGCGCCAGGTGTCCTGACGTAGAGGCGGCCCCTTTCCAACCCGTCGCCTCCGTCACGTCTGCAGAGCACCGGCGTGTCCCGGAACTCCCGCACCTGGATCCAGACGAATGGGCAGCCCTGATACTCCTCGTGGCTCAGGTGGAACTCCGCGTACGGTTCGGCATACTCCGCCACGAAGTCGGCCACCGCATCATGGCTGAACGTGGCGGCGTCCTCCGGAGCCATCCCGACCGGCACGAAGGACCTACGCTGCTTGTCCTCGCTCACGCCGAGGATCAGCGACCCGCCCCCGGGCTGTCCCTCGCCGCCAACCAGGTTCGCCAGCGCAAGGATCTCCTTCGTGACCGTGAAGCGAGTGGCCTTGTCAGACCAGTTCATCGACGTCTTGTACTCGAGGTGACGCTCCTCCCGGTTCCGGAGGAGCAGTTCCTCGAACTCCCTCTGCTCCATCGACCCTCACCTCTGGAGGGTACGATACGACGGCCCCGGCGGCCCGTCAACGTCGCCTACTCCCCCTCCGTGACCTCCACCACGACCGGCTCCATCAGGCCGTGATCGGTCAGGTGATACTCGAAGGTCCACTCCGGATGGTCCGGCGAGAACGAGTGCGGCCCCGTGCCCATGCGCCACGGCGTGTGCAGCGGACCGAGGATGTTCTTGCGGCCGCCCACGACCTCGATCTCAACCGTGTTCGCGCCCTCATGCAGGGCTCTGGTGATGTCCGCCTCGAACGGCGCCCACGGCAGGACGAACACCTGCCCGTTCACGTGGATCGCGGCGCACGTGCAGGCCACACCGGGCAGCCTCACGCGCACTCCTTGACCCGCCGCCGGCTTCTCGACCTCGATCCGGTAGCGCACCGCCCCGCCGTAGAAGTCGAGCCCCTGGCCCACCCACGAGCCCAGCGCGAGCGTCGGCTTCGGCGCGAGCAGCGTGACGCGGCCCGGCGCGGGAGCCTCCTTGCCCCGGCGCTTCACCGCGAAGTCGCCCACGAGGTAGAGGTCCTCCAGTTCCATGTCCGGCCGGTAGACGAAGCGGAGGAGCACCTCGTTGTCGCCCTTGCGCGTGAGGCCGGTGATGTCGAGGGTGCGGATGTCCTCATCCACCCACCAGCCGTCGGGCTCGCCGCGGCTCTCGCCGTTCACGAGCACCTCGAAGTCCTGCGGCGCCTCGATCGCTAGCTTCAGGGACGCCGGAACATCGGTCACGCGGAACTCGAAGCGCATCTCGCACGGGTCGCGCGGCTCGACATCCACCGCCCCGGTTGCGTACAGGTACCAGGGCTGGTGCTCCTCGCCGAGGCGCGTTCCGAGCCCGTAGCGCGCGCGGATGAGCTGATCGGCCTTCAGCGTCGGTACGGGGTCGGACCACTCCTCCTCGCCCACACGGAACCGGCAGTAGTCGAGCGGGAGCGTGTTGGGTTCCGTGAGCGAGGCCGTGAACGGGCCGCTGAGCGTCAACGCGCGCACCACGCGGGGCGGCGGGGCCAGAAGATGCGCGTCGGGCACGGCCATCCCCATGGTGACGAGGGCGGAGCCCGTCGGGCCAAGGGTCAGGGAGAAGCGCGCCATCCCGTCCGCGAACTCGGCCGGGAGCACGCGCTTCTCGCCGGAGAGAGCGTCCCAGAGAACGACGGGCCCATGGCCTGTCACGGAGACCTCGACCGTATGCTCCGCCTTCCGGTCGTGCGACTGAAGGAACAGGACCTGGTAGTCCTCGACCGCGCGCAGCATGCACCAGACCGAGCGGAGTTCCTTTGACCCTTCGCGGATTGACACACGCCTCGGCAGGTGCTGCAGAGCGGACGGGACCAGGCGCTTCGGATCGCCAGTGATGTGGACCGAGCTCACGACGAGCTTCGCCAACTCCCCGTCCGGCTCCGAGTCGACCCTCGTGGGGGTGCGCCCACAGAAGAGAACCGTGCCGCCCTGGCTCGCGAACTCGTTGAGCAACGCCGCAGTCGAGGAGCGCAGCGTGATGCACGGAGGCACGACCACGACCTTGTAGACCATCAGGCCCACCCGCAGGACCGTGCTGTGCGTGCCCGAGACCGCCCCGTGGCGCTCGAGCAGCGACTCGTCAGCGAAGTCCCAGTCGAGGTGCTGGCCCGAGAGCCCGTGCATGATCTCGCGGAGCGTCGTCTCCATCTCAGCGAGGACCGCGGTCTGCTTCGTCTGGGCGGGGAGAAACACGCCCCACGCGCTCTCGATGGGGTGCAGGAGCAGCACGTCCCGGACCGGGGTTCCGCGCGAGAGCATGTAGCAGAGGCGGCCGAAGTAGTCCTCGACGGCCGAGTAGTACCGCCACCAAGGGCTGTGGCCGAAAATGCTCGCCGGGTAGTCGCGCTTCGCTCCGCCGGCGAGGCTGTAGTGCGTGAGGTGCGGGCACCGGAGATTCACGCCCGTCGCGAGCTGCCAGTCCCCGCCGAACTTGTGGCCCTCAAGCGGCCAGTCCCACCCGGTGCACCCGTAGAGTTCGCTCAGGACGCGCTCCTTGCCGAGTTGGTCGGCCACCGAGGCGCACTGCTTCGCGGTGATGAGTTCGTCGGCCTGATCGCAGAGGATGTCGATGCCCGGCCACTGCATGTGCTCATAGTGCGGCATGCAGGCTCCGACCGCGCCCATCTGCACCTGCAGACCGCCCTCAAGGAGCACATGCCCAGTGAGAGGCAGATGGTGCTCCTCACACCACCTGCCGATCCTCCGCGAGAAGCTCTCCACGAAGAGTTCCGTCGCCGTGCGCAGGTAGTCGTGCCGGACCTTTGAGAACTCCTCGCCCGCGGTCTCGAGGAACAGCTCGGGCAGCCGTGCCAGAACGTCGTAGCCGCAACGCCTTCGGAACTCCTCGGGCAACGCCGGCGTCCATACGATCGCGCTCTCCCCCGGCAGCGCCGCGGTCACCCAGTAGCCGAAGTTGGGCTCATCGGTGAACATGCTGGGGATCAGGTCTCCGAAGTCCACCGAGTAGCGCTTGGCGTACGCCTCATGCGTCACGGCGATGTAGGCGTCCACCGCGTCCGGGTTCATCGTGTCGAGGTACGCGCCATCGTTGTGCCAGCCCGTGGGCCGTTGCCTGCGGACGACGAACGCCACGCGCTTCCCCGGCCCGCGCTCGCCGTAGTCCACGATGCGGCCCTCGGCGTCGAGGACCACGGAGAACCACGCGAGCGCCGTCTCCCCTTCCTCGAGCTTCTCCGTCATCGCGAGGTAGTGCAGCCCGAACTCCGGGCGCTCGCGCGTGACGAGTCCCCCCGCCGGACCGGACGGCCACCGGTCCTCGTCGTAAAGGTGCGCCTTCATGCCGGTCCGCCGCGCGTGCTCGATGCAGGCCGACACGCACTCGAACCACTCCTCCGAGAGGTAGGCTGTCTTGAGCCCGTAGCGGCTGTGGATGAAGAAGCCCCCCAGGCCGGCGTTGCGCATGCTGTCAATCGCGCGACAGAGCCGGTCCGGATCCAGCTTGGAGTTCCAGGACCAGAAAGGGGCGCCGCGATAGATCGCGGAAGGACACTGCCACTCGGAGTTCAGTTCACGGAACGAAGACACGGCGCACTCTCCCTCAGGTTGCGTTCGGTTCAGAGGATGCCTCGCGCCACCGTTCGCCGGGGACTTGGGGGGTCCTGCGCACCGACTCGTCAGTGCATGTCGTACAACCGGTTGTGTGGCCTGTTTGGCGCGGGTATCATGCGGCCCGTCGGGGACAGGACGCCCCCGATCCACCTGCCTCAGCAGGCGTGACCTCGGTCACCACAGGGGAATGTCACGTGGCGCGGCTCCGCTCTGTGCTGCTCTCCTCGCCCGCACTCGCTCTCGCGGGTGCACTCCTCTTCCTCCCCGGGCGCGCCTCGGCGCAGCCTGTCGCGGTGGCGAACGCCTCGTTCGACGGCGGCGTTGGGCCTGACCTCGCCCCCGAAGGCTGGCGGATCGCGATATACGGGGCGGAGCCCAAGGTCACGAACGACGACCCCGCGCCGGGCCTCGAGGGACGGTCCGTGAAGATTCAGGCCGCCGAACCCTCCGACACGGCCGTCTACCAGGACGTCGCCGTCAAACCCGGTGGTTGGTACAGGCTGTCAGGTTGGGTGAGGACCGAGGGCCTCGCGGCCGACACGAGCGTGCACGGGGCCTTCTGTGCGTGCGACGGCCCGAGCCCGTTCCGGTGCTCCCCGAACCACGCGGGCGACACCGACTGGGTGCGGGACGAGATCCTCTTCCGCGCGCCGGCCACCGGCGTGCTGCGCGTGGCTGTGTTCTTCGTCGGGTTCGGAAAGGGGACAGGCGCAGTGTGGTTTGACGGGCTCTCCCTGCAGGCGGTGACCGCGGAGACCGCGGCTTGTGAGCGCGTTCTGGTGGACGACGAGACGCTCTTCGAGGGCGAGATCTCTCCCTTCATCTACGGCAACTTCGTCGAGTTCCTCGACCATCACGTCCAGGGCATGCGGGCCCAGATGATCGACGACGCGAGCTTCGAGGGAATCCTGCCCCCGGCCGACTGGTGCTACTGGCAGAGGGACAAGGACGTTGAGGACCGCCCCTGGTACCCGACCGGGTACGGCGGCGACGGGGTCGTCGAGCGCGTCGAGGGTGAGGCCTACAACGGCGCCTGGTGCTACCGCGTGCGCATCCCGAGTTCCCCGGATCTCGGCCACGGCATTCGTCAGAGCCATCTCTGCGTGCGCAGTGACCGCACGTACACCGTGTCACTCTATCTGCGCGCCGAGGGTCTGGAGGGCCCGGTGACCGTGTCCATCGGCCACGACTACGGCCCCTACGTGTCCGCCTACGCCTCAGCCGAGATCGACGGGATCACCGGCGAGTGGGCCAAGTACACGGCCATGCTCCAGCCCGACACCGACGATGAGGAAGCCGAAATCAGCATCCGCGTCGCCTCGCCCGGAACGCTCTGGATCGACCAGGTCACCCTCCTGCCCGATGACCACATCGAGGGCTGGCGCAAGGACGTCGTCGAGGCCGTCCGCGCCCTCAAGCCCAACTGCCTCCGGTTCGGCGGCTCGGCCGTGATCGTCTACGACTGGCGGCTCGGCATCGGCGACCCGGACAAGCGCGTGCCCTTCCCCAACCAGTATTGGGGCCGCATGGAGCCGAACGACGTCGGCATCGACGAGTTCCTCCGGCTCTGCGAACTCGTGGGCGCCGAGCCGCTCGTCTGCGCCAGCTACAACGTCGGCAGCCCCCAGGACGCCGCCGACCAGGTCGAGTATTGCAACGGGCCCGCGGACAGCGAGTGGGGCGCGAAGCGCGCGGCGAACGGCCATCCCGAGCCCTACAACGTGAAGCTGTGGCAGGTCGGGAACGAGCAGTCCGGCGAGGAGTACGAGGCCAAACTCCCGAGCTACTGCCAGGCGATGCTCGAGGCCGACCCCTCGATCGAACTCCTCACCGCATTCCCCTCGGACGGCGTCGTCGAAGGAACCAAGGACCTCGTCCGCTACGTCTGCCCCCACTACTACACGCCCTCGATCCTCGACGTCGCGAACGACATCGGGGTCCAGCGAGAGCGCATCCGGCAGCTCGCCCCGGGCCGCGACATCCGCCTCGGGGTAACCGAGTGGAACGGCACCGCAGCCGGCTGGGGCGCGCCCAGGGCCTTCATGGCCACGCACGGGAACGCCCTCTACTGCGCGCGTGTGATGCACCTGTTCCAGCGCAACGGCGATTTCGTCTCGATCGCCAACCGGTCGGGCCTCATGAATGGCTGGCACTGCGGGAACATCCAGACAAGCCGGCGCGGCCTCTGGGTGACCCCCTCGTACCACTCCATGCGACTGATGAGCGAGCGGTGCGGCACGCGGGCGTTGAAGGTCACCGATGAGAACGGCGAGGAACTCTGTGGACCGGAGTTCGGCGCGGTGCTGGATGTCGCGGCCACGCTCTCGGAGGACGGCCGCAAGCTCGTCGTGACGGTCGTCAACGAGGGACCC
The DNA here is from genome assembly GCA_964497385.1 of uncultured Armatimonadia bacterium. GTDB lineage: Bacteria > Armatimonadota > Zipacnadia > UBA1398 > UBA1398 > CAZCER01. Next base: position 11,630 of record CAZCER010000073.1, read on the forward strand.
GCGGCCGTGACGACGACGCTGGATCTCAGCGCCCATCTCGCGGCCGCCGGGGACGCGACAGTCACCACACTCGCCGCCGACGGGCCATTTGTCGTCAATGAGGAAGCGCGCCCCGAGCGTGTCGAGCCCGTCACCACGACGCGCACCGTCGAGCCGGCCGAGGAGTGGACCTTCGGCGCCTGGTCGCTCACGGTGATCGAGGTGGAGGTCCAGTGAGCCCGCCCGGGTGGTGGATGGAGGGGCCATCCGGCCCGTTGCGTGGAGAGGATCGCCGATAGCCGATGGATGCACCGAGGCGCTGCACGTTCCCACCCCCTGGAGCCCTGCGCAGCTACATGATGGATGTCGCGGAGGACGACGCGGTCGCCGTGCCGGATCCTCTGCCCCGCGGGTTCGCGCAGGGCCCGGCGGCGCCGCTCAGCGTCATCCCCGCCGAGGCCTGGGAGTTCGGCGACCCGAGCGAACCCGTTGGGCCGGGATGCGTCCTGCCGAGCTTCCTGACGATCAACATGGACGCCCTCTACCCCGGTGGGCGCACGCCGTGCCGCGAGGAGCACGTCCTCGTGCTCTGGGCGGACGCGGGACTCGGGCGACGCGGGACGGTTCTCCTCTGCACCCTCCTGACATGGGAGGACTACGCGCGCTACCGTCGGGACCTCTCCGATGTCGATCACGCTCTCCGGGAGGCTCAGACCGGCAAGCGACCCGGGCTCCTCCCCGTCCTCC
>CAZCER010000074.1:0-1942 GCA_964497385.1 uncultured Armatimonadia bacterium
TCACCGAGCCAGGGGTCTACTCGAAAACCACCTGGCTGATCCGCCCGGTCGCCAGGTCTTTCAGATAGGCGCGGTCCGGCGGCGCGAGTTCGCGGGTCTCGGTCTCGGTGCTCACATACTGCGCCAGGAGACGCCAGGGGTCTGGTAGCACATGGACGGAGATGAAGCCGCTCGGGCATCCGCGCGGGACGCCGACCGCGCCCGTGTTCAGCGCGAGCGCCCCCGCCGGGCCGTAGTCGTAGCGGTGGAAGCAGTGGGTCGTGCCGCTGATCGTGATGTCCGCGCCGGCGACGATGGCCGCGCGGTCGTCCGGCGAGAGGGCGGCGAGGAAGTCGCCCATCAGGGAGTGCGCGCCCGCGATCACGATGTCGCCCTCACGCTCCTCGATGCCCTCGATCGTCGAACGCATCCAGGCGCGGCTGGCCGGCGGGAAGGCCTTCATCGGGTTCAGGGGCTGGTCGGGGTAGTGGGCCTGGACGAGATGGAGCGTGCCCGATGGCGTCGGGATCGCGGCGTAGTACTCGCAACCGTTCTCGCGCACGGTAACGCACTCGCGCTCCAGGACGCGGCAGTCGGCGAGGATCCGGCCGCCGGCGCCCCAGTCGCCCTGGCTTGCCCCGTAGTACTCGTTCTCCCCGTCCGCGACGCCAGGCCAGAAGGACGTGCTCCAGAAGGGGTCCGCGGCGACGAAGGCGAGGAAGCCCTCCCCGCCGCCCTTCGTGAGGTGGTCGCCCATCCCGATCGCGCAGACGGCCTTCATGTCGGCGATCCACTGGATCGTGCGGTCCATGTCCTCGTCGCCCGGCCCGAGACCCTTCTGGTCCCCGAAGAGGACGAAGGTGTACGCGGCCATGGCGTCAAGATCCGCAGCCGACGCCGCCGGGATGGTCGTGACCGGGAGTTCCTCCGCCACCGCCGGGAGGGCGGTGGCGAGGAGGACGGCGATGAGACAGATTCGGGCATGGCCCCGTAGAAGGGCCATGGGTAGCTGGCGCCTGGTTCGGACTCGGCGCACCATCGACATGGACCTAATTCTGCGTGTTCTGCAGCGTGTCACTCCACTGCAGTACCAGCGTGAAGCTCAGATCCTCGTGGCTCTCGCTCGGGGCGTCGGCAAACAGCATCCAGAATCCGAGATACTCCTCGGCACTACCTTCGACCGTCTCATACAGGTTGAAGTTGTCGGGGCCGCCCTCACCGGGCTCCACATCGCCGAACTGCAGGCCCGGTGTGCCGTAGGCCCAGTCCGGCGATGGCGGACCCGCGATGTTGAACGTCGCGGTCGGGTATGGGCGGTAAAGCCCCGACCCCGCCGGAGATTCTCCGGTGGCTGTCTCCACATAGGCGGTGCAGTTGTAGAGGGTCATGTCCAGGCCAGCGACGGGTGTGCTGTCGTTCCGAACGAACAGGTTGAAGCCCCGCTCGTAGACCGGGTAGGTGGTTGGGCTACCACTGTCGGGCACGGTCCACATGAGTTGGTTCGAAGTGTCGGGGTCTGTGACTGGCGCGAGGCCCTGCGCATCGTTACCGAGGCGTACCGTGTAGACGGCCCCGGCGTTGGCCGTGCCGGGGATCCCGAGTACGTCCGTGAACGCAGAGATCTCGTCGATGTACTCCTCATCTGTGTAGCCCCCTGAGGCCCAGATCGCATGCGCCGCGCGGGGGTCCATCGACGTGGAAGGCAGCACACGCCCAGTCACCTCAGCCGGCGACACGCCCACCTCGAACCGCGCCGTGTAGTAGTGCGGTTCATCGGCGACCTCGCCGCCCGAGGAGGCACAACCTGCCACAACAAGCGCGGCCGCGCAGATGAGACCAAACGAACAGATCAGGAGAACGCTCTTGTCGCGCACAGTACTACACCTCCGCGGTGTTCGATTCATGGTCATGGGCAGTGGAGCGGAAGGGTCCGCACGGCCCGTCGGTGTCTACTCCGAATCAC
>CAZCER010000074.1:1952-12241 GCA_964497385.1 uncultured Armatimonadia bacterium
CCGTGCCAGTTTCCGGCGAACCCACCTGAGGAGTAGCTCTGCGGGTCGGACGGTCCCGACGCCATCGTGATCTTCTCGATGCGGCCGTAGCGGACAAGCCGCGGGGCCTCGTAAGGCTTCCTGACAAGCGCTTTCCTGGCAGACACTCGGGTCACCACTCTCCGCCATCGGCACGCCGACGGCCTCGTCGATGGTGGCAAAGGAGCTGTGCCCACACTGCCACGGCCCACTCGGCCGTGGATAGCACAAACACCACCAGGCTATGGTGTATCACGGCGGGAACCCGCTGGCAAGGCGTTTCGCCAAGCCCGAACCCCGCCGGCGGGAGGGCCGCGCGGGCTCCGAGCGTATATGGCCTCTGGCGGTTGCGCGCCGAGTGAGGCCCCGTGAGGCCCCGCCGGCGGAGCCCGCGTGGTGAGGGGTGCGCGTGTGGTCCAGAAGCTTCTGCTTGTCGAGCGCCAGGTGCCGGGGGAAGAGGCGCGGGGGATTCTCGCGTCCGCCCTCACCGAGATGGCCGCGATCGAACTCGGGTGGGGTGAGGACGCCGTCCGATGGGAGTCCTCCCGCGTGATCCAGGCGCCGCTCTCGGAGGCGTCCGCGCAACTCGTGCTCATGCGCCCCGCGCCGGGCGCCGGAGCCGCCGACCCGGAGGCCGGCAAAGGCGTGCTCGTCTACTTCCGGGCCGCGAACCAGGGCTACGCGTTCGCCACGCGGGTCCTCGGGAGCGGAACGAGCCAGCTTCCATTCGGGGGCTGGGCGCACACGCTCATCACCGAGGCGCCGGGAGACCTCTACACCTGCAACCGGAGGCGGCACGAGCGCTTGCACCCGGCGGAAGCCCCGCGCGGCACGTTGCGCCTCGAGGGCGTTCCCGGCGACGGGGCTCCGTGCGCGGTCGAGAACATCGGGAACGGCGGCGCGCGGCTTCTCGCCCGGACCGAGGACATCCCGCCCGCGGCCGCCCCCGGAGAGCCTCAACGCGGCGACCTCCTATTGGACCTCGGGCCCGAAGGACGCCCCTTGCGCGCCGAAGTCGTCATCGTCTGGCGCGAGGCCGCGGGGCGGGACGCCGAGAGCCGCGTGGCGCTCGGCGCACGGTGGCGCGACCTCCCCAAGCCGGAGGCGGAGCGTTTGGACGCCTACCTCAACGCCCTTCGCAAAGCGCGGCTCGGCACGGCGTTCCGGCGGCCCAAGGGCTCCGGGGAGGCGTGACGGCTCCTAGAAGACGATCGTCTGATCCGCGGACAAGGCCCAGGCCGCGAGGTCGGTCATGGTCGAGGTCTCAACGTCCGGGGCCATAGGCAGCCCGATCATGCCCCGGTGATCCATGCAGGTTCCGCAGGCCCGCACGAGCGCGCCGTTGGCGATCAGCGTCCGCAGCATCGCCTCCACGTCATAGCTTCCCTCCGGACGAGTCTGATTCGCGAGCGCTCCGTACACGCCGTCGGAGAGCAGGAACAGGCGCACGCTCGCTTCCCCGACGCTCAGCAGGGCGCTCGCAAGGCGCAGCGCGTTGAACGCGCGCTCGGAGGCGTACGGGCTCTCGTTCACGATGAGCAACACGGTCTTCATGGATGACGGCTCTCCTCACGGCGCTCTCAAGGGCTTCTCTCCCGCCGATTCGCGCGCTCCGCCCCGGGGCCTGCATCCACAGACACGCAGGGCCGCCGGCACGGCGTCCCGAACCGACGAGGCGCCGGAGGTCGAAAGGAGGCGGGAGAACGTGACGATCGCCGACGCGCGGGAGCGCATCGCGGACGAACTGCTCGCCGCAGGACTCAGGCGGGGAGGCGCCGCGTTGGCGCACGCTTCCTACAAGGCCCTCGGGCCGGTCCCGGGCGGCGCCGAAACGGTGGTGCTGGGGCTTCTGGACGCGCTGGGGCCCGAGGGCGCGCTCCTCATGCCCGCCCTGAGCTACGCGACCGTCGACGCGGGCAATCCCTACTTCGACGCGCGGACGACCCCCTCGTGCGTCGGCTGGCTGACGGAGCACTTCCGCGGTCGGGCCGGGTCGCTGCGCAGCCTCCATCCCACGCACTCGGTCTGCGGCGTCGGCGCGGGCGTCGAGGAGTTCCTGCGCGACCATCACCGAGACGGCACTCCGTGCGGCCCGAACTCCCCGTTCCGTCGCCTCCGCGACGCGGGAGGCCAAGTCGTGATGCTCGGCTGCGGGCTCCGCCCGAACACTTCGATGCACGGAGTCGAGGAACGGGTCGAGCCGCCCTACCTCTTTGGAGGCGAGATCGAGTACCACGTGCGCCCCGCGGCGGGAGACGCGATCACGATGCGCTGTCGGCGGCACGCCTTTGTGGGCTATGAGCAGCGGTATGACCGCCTCGCCCGGTTCCTGCCCGCCGGGGCTCTCCAGATCGGGAGGGCGCTCGAGGCGACGGTCCACCTCATCGACTGCCGGGCCATGCGGGAGGCGGGCGAGGCGGCGCTCCGAGAGGATCCGTTCACCTTTGTCGAGCGCCTCGGGGCGCCCTGACCCGCCTCAACCCAGGCTGTCCGTGCGATAGTGCTCCCGCACGTAGCGAAGGTCGCGCGCCCGGCTCGCGTCGTTTCCGACGCGGCAGACGCGCACTTGCTCCCCATCGAGATGCACGTAGGCGCGCCCGTCGACGGCGAATCCGACCTCGCGCAGGGGCGTCTCCTCGACCTCGCCCCGAAAGGCGGCTTTCAGCGGGCTGTGATGAAGCCGCGCGAGCTGCACCTCGAAGGCGTGGATGGCCGCGTAGGGCAGCCCGGTCAGGTACTCCACGTCGCGGCTCCCCATCCACACGTTCGGATAGTAGGAGCGGAAGCGCTCCTGCAGGAGCGCGGCGAAACGGGAGCGCATGCGCGTGAGTTCCTCGTCGGCCTCCCGCAGGTCCCGGACGACGTCGGCGAGCCGGCCGTCAGGCAGGTCCACCGCGTCAAGGCGACGGTCCGGCGCGGCCAGCCCGGCGCGGTGTCGAGCGGCGTCGGCCTCCTCGGCCTCATGCTCGAGGGCCGTCCGAAGATCGACGAGGCCGTCGCGCTTCCGGCGCAGCTCATAGATCAGGTCCACGTACTCCTTGCAGGAGTCGCGGTAGGCGCCGTAGGCGGAGGTCTTGCGCGTCCACTCCGCCATCTCGCGGCGGAGGCTGTCGAGGTTCCAGTCGCGCTTGCCGGCGCGCGCTCCGGTCTCGGCGCTGCGGCGGATGCGCCGGATCTCATCCTCGGACAGACGCTGCTCGCGGCCGTACGCCTCGAGGGCCGCCCGCGCGGCGTAGCCGATGCCCATGGTCGCGGCGTACACGGCGGGCACGGTCAGCGCGCCGCCGACCACGGGCATGGCGATCTTGGTCAGGCTGAGGACGGCGTAGCGCGCCACATATCCGGCGCCCGCCACCCCGGCGATGGTCGTCGCGATCTCCTTGACTCCAGCCCGGCCCACGGGCTTGCCCATCACGCGGTTCAGCCCCCAGACCATCGCGATGAGCATCGGGGCGAGCAAAGCAAGGTCGATGACGGGCATCGGCTCGGCCGCGAGCACCGCGCACCCGAGCGCCGAGAGATGGATGACGCTCCGTATCTTCGCCTCTTCGGGGAGGGACGGATCGTCGGCGAGGGACGCCAAAGCCGCCCGCAGGCCCTTGTCGCGAAGCGGCCTGAAGCCTTCCCTATCCACGCGCAGCGCGGGGGGCGCCGGCGGCGCAATCGGCTCAACCGGCGCGACGCCGTCTTCGGAGGTCTCGGCCGGCGGTTCGCCGAGGAGCCTCCGCGCCTCACGGATGTCGCGGAGCGCGGCGAAGGGGTTCCAGTCGCAGAGCGCGAGCGCGCCGACCGCCTCTTCGCGGGTGCAGCCCGCCTCGGACATCAGCGCCGCGACCGCCTCCTCGCGCTCGGGGGTGAGGTTCTCCGTGTTCTCGGGGTTGTCTGTGGCCGCCATGGGGCAGCTCCTGTCCGCTCGGCGCCGCGAGCTGTGGTTCTCGTGTAGGTAGAGGCCCGCGGCGCGCCAAGGGGGTAGCGCGCAAGACGCCGGTCAGAGAACCCCGAGTTCCTCCAGCACGTTCCTCCAGATCACGCCCCCGGCGGGACAGAGCGCTTCCCAGTCCCTCTCGGGATGGAACTGAAACGAGTACCACGGCTTTCCGGGATAGCGGCTCGCCTGAATGGGGCACGCGACGCTGCTCGCGAGCGGCGCGGCCCCGGGCGCGACGGAAGCCACGGAGAACGTGTGCGACTCCGGGACCACGACCCACGGCGCGGTCGGCAGCCCGTCGAACATCGGATCGGACGCAAGGATGCGCAGAAGCGTGGGGCCGCTCTCGCGCGGACACCGCTCGATCGCGACGCCGAGGGCGCGCGCCATGAACTGGTGCCCCCCGCAGGTTCCGACGAGCGGGATCCCCGACTCCATGGCCACTCGGGTCGCGGCGGTGGTGATGGCGCGCGTGGCGTCGTCGCCGCTGTCGCTGACTCCCGAGATCGCGATGAGGCAGGGGGCGACGCGCTCCAGGGTCTCGGCCGAAAACTCGGTGAAGTGCACGGAGACGACCTCCGGAAAGCCGTAGACCTCGGCCATGCGCGCGATGTTGGTCCAGCGGAGTTCGCCGTCTTCCGGCTTCTCCGGGTTGATGATGTCGAGCGCGAGAAGCGGCTTCGTCGGATGCTCGAACGGCCCGAGATCGCGCGCCTCGACGCCGGTCAGGCGAACGGCGCCGCATCCGAGAATCGAGATCTGAAACCGGTAGGGGCCGTCGCGCCGACCGGTGTTGATCTCCACCTCGACCGTCGCCTCGCCCTCGCCCGCTTGCTCGACGAAAGCCTGCGACACCGAGGCGCGGTCCTCGGCGGGCCGGAGCCCGACCAACACCGACGGCCGCCCTTCGAGCGCCTCATAGCTGAGCCGCACGGCGTACCGCCTAAGCGGCGGGAGGTCCATCGGAGGCCCCACCAAGTCGGCCCGGCAGAGGTCGGACGCGCTGGCAAGCACCGCGCCTTCGGGCGTCGGGCGGAACGCGACGCCTTCGGTCAGGGGAGCGAACTCCCAGCCTTGGAGCGCGTCCGGCGCGTCCGGCGTACTCGCCAAAGGCGGTAGAGCGGCCTGAGCGAGCGCGGCCGAGGCCAAGAGACCGAACGGGGGCGCGCTGGCCGACTGGGTTCGAGCCGTCTGCGTCGATCTCCTTGGAGCCTCGCCCGGAGGGCCGGCGCGCTACGGGGTCTCGGCCGGAGGATTGGGCTCCCAGTTGCGGGAGCGCCAGCCGCGCGTCGGCCGGACGGCGGTGGGCGCGTCGGTGACCTTCTGCGGCGTGCTGCTCACGTACCCGACGTAGCCCATCGCGGTGTCGCGCACCTCGACGAGCCACGCGTCGGGGATCTTGCCATCCGTGTAGGCCTCGCACACGCCGTTCTCGAGCTTGTACCCGTAGGCCGGCCACCACATGACGTCGCGCCAGTAGGGGACATCGTCGCAGTAGGCGTACCAGAAGTTCACCTGGATGATCTGGTTCGGGGCGTCGAGCCTCACCCTCATGCGGAGGCCCTTGTCCGTGATCTCGTGGCTGGGCTCGCTGATGCGGGTGATGGGGCGCCCGTCGAACACGTGCGCGACCCACATGCGGAAGTCCACGAACTGCTTCTCGGACTCGAAGGAGTGGTGGTAGTTGGGCTGGTACTCGATGGTCCAGGGATGGATCATCTTCTCCTGGATGTGGTTGATGGCGAACATCTCGTACCCGTCCTCATTCGTGGCGCCGACATAAAGGACCGGACAGGTGACGAGCGCGCTCGTTCGGTTGGGCGAGATGGGGCGCCGGTAGTCTTCGTCCATACGTTCGAAGACGGACTCGTTTCCCATGTAGACGACGCCGGCGATGCGGTCGGGGTCGATCGCGGCCGCGGTGTAGGCGGACGTCGCACGCTTGCTGTGCCCGCCGATCACGGCCTTCACCGTGTCCAGCCCCAGGATCTCCTGGAACAGATCCAGCGCGCGCAGGTACGCGATCGCGAGGACGAAGTAGTTGTGGTCGGTCGGGTTCTGGGTTTCCTTGCCGACGCGACTCGTGTGGTGCACCCACTCCGCTTCGCCGTTCGCCCCGTCGAAGTGGCCCGGGTTGTCGAGCAGCATCGTGGGATAGCCTGTGCGCGTCGCCATGGGTTCGGCGTGGTCCCAGATCGCGCGCGCGTCCCCCACTCCGGTCCCGATGACCACCACCTTGCCGCGCCGCTCCGGCGCATCGTTGCGCGAGGGGTCGGCGGGCGTGAAGATGACGACCTTGTGGTCCATGCGCACGCCGTGGTGGATCTGGCTGGTGAAGGAGACGTCGATGCGGCGAAGCCGCTCGCGCGGGTCGGTGAGGGAGTCGATCACCTGGTCGGACTCGACCGTGTATTCCAGGGGAAGAAGCGGGACGCGTTCGTAGAGTTCGCGGGGCGTGGGAAGCGGGTCGGCCTCGTTCGCTTCATCCTGGAGCGCCGCCCGACAGGGAGACGCGCCGCATAAGCAAACCAACGACAGAACGGCCATCGTGCGCAAGAGCATCTGGAGTCCTCCTCGGAGTGTGAGTCGGAGCCATCCCAGCGGAGCGCCGCACGCGCGCACACGCGCCGCGGCCCGTCCGTGTGACGGATGGCCCGGACGGGCGGAGGAGTTCCCTCGCGCGGGCGCTCTGACCTCCGGATCAGCGGCGCTGAAGGCCCCCGGGGCGGAAGCCTAACGGTCATCCGGCGAGAAGAACGGTTCGTCGTCCGGCGTCGCGGCCGGACGCTACTCGGAGAAGGCCTGCGCCAGATCCTCGAGGATCTCGGCGAGTTCGCGGACGAGTTCCCAATCGGACGGCAGATTCATCAGCGAGTCGGCGAGCGCGTGGGCCTCGCGGGCCCGCGCGAGGCACGCCGACGGCGACGGCCCGGTCTCGGGGAGTTCGCCCGTCCCCCACTGCGCCCAAGAGACGGAACCGCCGCTCCGGCGAACCCGCTCGGCCATGCTCTCCGCCTGCTCACGGATCATCGTGAGCAGCGGGTTCCAGGGGATCTCGGCCTTCGCTCGCAGATGCCCCGCTATCGTCTCGAGTCGCAGAGCGACCGACTCCAGTGTGTTCGTGGTCTCCACGGCGACCGCGCCCTCTCCGGCCGAGCCAGCGCCTGACGTCCGGCCTCTCGGAAGCGAACCTGGAGCGATTATGCGGCGTCGCGGGGCGCCAACGCCGTCGGACGGGGCTACATGGTGTCGAGTGCGCGCGTTTGGCGAGAGAGGGCGCATGGATTGCGCCGATCACGCGCCCTCCCCGGTTCCAGGCCCGCGAATCCCCGGCTCGCCATCGTCGCCGATCGCGAGGTGATGCGTCGCTTCGGGCGGAAGGCCGTCGCCTCAGCGGCGGCGAGCGCGCCGAGAAGCCGGTCCCGTCCGCCGCACGGCTGAGACGGCGATGTGATTGGGAGTGCACGCGATGGGCGTCGGCATCTGGGCGGTTCTCTCGTGTCTCGTTTGGGCGACGGATGGAGGGTCGGTGTTGGGCAACGAGCACATCCCGGCGATCGAGCCGGATGACGCCGTCATGGCGGCGGCGGACGAGGTCTCGGAGATGGCGGCGTGGGCGCTGGAGGCATTCGGGGGCGGTGACGCGGACGAAGGGGGAGCCCGCATCCCGGTCACCGTCATCCGACAGGACCACAATGTGCTTCGCTTCGGTGAGTCGTGCATGGAGACCCCGCTGCGCATCGGCGCGAAAGACTTCAAGCACGGGCTCGGCGTTCACGCGTTCAGCGAACTCCGCGTCACGCTCCCCGACGGCGCGAAGACGTTTCACGCCGAGGTCGGCGTGGACAACAACTACGACACGGCGGGGCGGAACGGGTCCGTGCGCTTCGTGGTCGAGGCGCGCGCCCGCGAGTTGTTCCGGTCGGACGTCCTGAAAGGCGGCGACGAGCCCGTCTCCGTGGATGTCGCGATACCCGACGGATGCGTAGAACTGACGCTCACGGTGGACGACGGCGGGGACGGCGTCGGGTACGATCAGGCCGACTGGGCCGACGCGCGAATCGAGATGGCCGACGGCCCGTGGCTGTACCTCGATGACCACCAACCCGATCGCTTTCTCGGCGCCGGGACGTTCCCGTTCTCGTTTGTCTACGATGGCAGGAGTTCGGCCGACCTGCTCCCCGCCTGGGAGCGGTCGATCGAGACGCGCTCTCTCGAGGACCGCACGGAGTACTCGATCTCATGGACGGAGCCTGGTCCGGGGCTCCGCGTGACCGCAGTGGTGGGCGTGTTCACCGCCTATCCGGCCGTGGACTGGGTCCTGCACTTTGTGAACCTTGGCTCCGCGGACACGCCCATCCTCGAGAACGTGCAGGCGATGGACCTCTCGGTGAGCACCGGCAACTCGAAGCGCGCGGCCGTTCTCGAGGGGCTCACCGGCGACGTCTGCGGCGAAGCCTCGTTCGTTCCCTTCGCGCGCGAGTTGGGCGTAGGCGACAGCGCCGGCTTCGCTCCCGCCGGGGGGCGCCCGTCGAACGGCGCATTCCCATTCTGGGACCTCGAATACCGTGATCGCGGTCTGCGCCTGGCGCTCGGCTGGTCGGGGCAGTGGGCATGCTCTTTCGAGCGCCAGCAGGCCGGTCCGACGCGCGTTCGGGGCGGCATGGAGCGGACGCATCTGGTTCTGCATCCCGGTGAGGCGATCCGGACGCCGCGCGCGCTCGCGATGACGTGGGCGGGCGACCGCGAGACCGCGATTAACCGCTGGCGCAGGTTGCTCCTTTTCCACTACGTCCCGCAGTGGGACGGCAAGCCCATCCGCCTGCCGGTTGCCTCGCAGTGCTTCGACCGCTACTGGAAGGCGCGGCCCGAGTGGGCGACGGAGGCCGGGCAGATCGACGCGGTGCGGTTCGCCGCGGAGACCGGCTTCGACGCGCACTGGTTCGACGCCGCGTGGTTCATCGACCAGTTCCCGAACGGAGTCGGCAACTGGACGCCGAGGCCCGACGCGTTCCCGCGCGGGCTGAAGCCCGTCGGTGACGCGTGCGACGAGGCCGGGATCGACTTCATCCTGTGGTACGAGCCGGAGCGCGTCGCACCGGGAACCGAGATCGCCCGCGAGCACCCGGAGTTCGTGCACGGGGGCGAGAACGGCGGGCTCTTCCGGCTCGATGATCCCGCCGCGCGACGCTGGTTGACCGACCTTCTCTCCGATCAGATCGCCGAGTTCGGCATCGACGTCTACCGGAACGACTTCAACGTCGACCCTCTCGGCTTCTGGCGTCAGAACGACGCAGCCGATCGCGAGGGCATGACCGAGATCCGCTACGTGGAGGGGCACTACGCGATGTGGGACGAACTCATCGCGACCCATCCCGGCCTCCGAATCGACAACTGCGCGAGCGGTGGGAGGCGCATCGACCTCGAGACCATCATGCGCTCGTTCCCCCTCTGGCGCAGCGACACGAGCTGTTGGGACGGCCACCCGGACTGGAACCAGGGACAGACCGGCGGGCTCTCGCAGTACATCGTGCTCCACACGGCCTGCGGCTGGAGGCCGGACGCGTACACCTTCCGCAGTTCCGCGACCGGCGGGGCGATCGCGCAGTTTGACTTCCTGGACCCCGACTTCCCGCGCGAGTTGGCAAAGGCGACGATCGCGGAGGCTCGAGCGAACCGCGCGTACTTCTATGGCGACTTCTACCTGCTCACGCCCTGCGCGACGGCGACAGGCGACTGGATGGCTTACCAGTTCCATCGCGCGGACCTCAACAAGGGCATCGTGCTCGCGTTCCGCCGCGGCGACTCGCGCTACACGGGCGTCGAGGCGGAACTGCGCGGCCTCGATCCCGACAGGACGTACCGGCTCGAGTTCGTCGACGATGACCGCAACGTCGCGACCAAGCGGCTATCGGGCCGCGAGCTGATGGAGTCCTGGGAACTCCGCATGCCCGAGCGCGGAAGCAGCCTTCTGCTCCGCTACGAGGCAGAGTAACACGGACCGCGCGGGGCGCGGCGGCCGCTGCCTGCCGCGCTCCGCGCCCACGACGGGGATCCGCGCTCCCTGGCGTGCTACAATGCGCGCTCGCATCCTGGGGAGCACGGAAGTGGTGACATGCCGACCGAACCCCGAGGCCGGGAGCGCTTCGTCCGGCCGCTCTTCTCGAACCGCAGGATCCGCCACAACTACCGCCTCATGTTCATCGACGCCCTCGGTTGGCCGCTCGGTTGGGCCGTCATGTCGTCCGAGACGGTGCTGCCGGCGTTTCTCAGCAACCTCACCGACGCGCCGTGGGTGATCGCGCTCCTCCGGACGATCTACGCCCTGGGTGGGTGGCTCCCG
>CAZCER010000075.1:0-9205 GCA_964497385.1 uncultured Armatimonadia bacterium
CACGCGTCCGCCCGGGATCACCTGCGTGCCCAAAATGTACACAACGCTCGGCGAGGCGTGCTCCGCAACCGCCGCGAAAGCCTCCGCCAACGCCTCCGCGCTCGCAAGCGCCTCTTCCGAGCCGGACTGCATGGCGCCCGCGCCGGACTCCTCTTCCGTCTGCGCCAGCGCGGCCGCGCCCGGAACAACCTGAAGAGAGCGATTCCCTCGCCCGGCCACACCGGCGACGATACCGACCCCGAACGCCGCCACGGCGACGATCCCGACCACGGCGGCGATGAACTTCGCGGACATAGCGCGACCTCCTGTCCGCTGCCCGAGCCTCGGACAGCTTCGCGAGGGCATTGTACTCCACCCTCACACTCCCTGCGCCGCGGCGCGGCGGCTCCTTTGCCGGCGCGGCGGCTAGTCGTCCTTCTCCGGCTCGGCGAGCACGTCGCCTATGAGGAGATCCCTGCGCGTAGCGTAGAGCGTCGCGGCGATCAGGAGTTCCGCCAAAAGCTTCTCGCTCTGGCGCACGCCCTCCTCATCCAGCGGACGGTCCGGACCGAAACCGTGTTCCACCTCGAGCGCCTTGAGTCGCTCCACGATCCGCTCGATCCGCGTCAGGTGCTGCTCCGGGGTGCGCGAGTAGATGACCTCCTGGTGCTCCGCGTCGAGCCGCCCGTGGAGATCGTACAACGTCTCCTCCTTGCCTGTCTTCGCGTCCTCTTCCGCCGCCACCGGGCTGAAAAGAGCCGGGCCTGTGCGCTCTGCCACGCGGATGCGGCCCGTGTGCTTCACCTCGTCGATCCGAATCGTCTTCGTCGGACGGATCGTGCATCCCTCAGGCATGAGTTCGACGGCGTACCCGAGCGGATAGAGCAGGCAGTGTGAGGGCTTGTCGTCAGGATGATCCCTGCACAGCTTCTTGCCGTTCTTCTCGTAGAGGCGGCCGCAGTCCGAGCAGCACTTGCCGCACTGACTGCACTCACCCTCATAGGCGATCACGATGTCATGGTACCGCGGCATAGCGAAGTCCCTTTCGCCGTCGTCGGCGCGCCCTCTCGATCACTCCGCCGCCGGCCCCGGGGCGGGTGTGCGCGATCCGGCTGAACGGGCTATAATTCGGGCGGCGTGGAGAGGATTCATCCGATGAACCGGCAGTCCGTCAAGAAGCGGGAGACACGTGAGACCGCGATCGAACTCACCCTCAATCTCGACGGCGCGGGCCGGGCGTCCATCCGCACCGGCCTCGGATTCTTCGACCACATGCTCGAGGCCTTCGCCCGGCATGGGCTCTTCGACCTCGACGTCGAGGCCCGCGGCGACCTTCACGTGGACACTCACCACCTCGTCGAGGACACCGGAATCGTGCTCGGATCGGCCTTCGCCGAAGCCCTTGGCGACCGCGCCGGCATCCGCCGCTTCGGTGAGGCGACCATCCCGATGGACGACGCGCTCGTCCTCGTCGCCGTCGACCTCTCCGGCCGGCCCTACACCCACTGGGGTCTCTCCGTCGGCGCCGAAACGCTCGGGCAGTTCGAGACCGAGACCGCGCGCGAGTTCTTCATCGGCTTCGCGAACGCCTCGGGAACCAACCTGCACGTCCACCAGATCGCCGGCCTGAACTCGCACCACATCCTCGAGGCCGCGTTTAAGGCGCTCGGACGCGCCCTGGACGCGGCGACGCTCCCGGATGCCCGCGTCCAGGGCGTCCCATCGACGAAAGGCGCGCTTTGAGCGCACCAGGGAGGTGCTGCGTGTGATCGCCGTTGTCGACTATGGCGCCGGGAATCTCGCCAGTGTGACCAAAGCCCTCGAACTCGCCGCGCGCGCCGCGTGCGAAGCGGTCGGCGCGCTCTCGCCCGACGTGCGGGTCACCAGCGACCCGGGCATCGTGCGCGAGGCCCGCGCCGTCGTTCTGCCGGGGGTCGGCGCGTTCGGAGAAGGCGCGGAAGCGCTCCGCCGCCGCGGCCTCGACGAGCCTCTCGCGGACGCGTTCATGAGCAAGCGCCCGTTCCTCGGAATCTGCCTCGGGCAGCAGCTTCTCTTCGAAGAGAGCGAGGAGTCGCCCGGGACGCCGGGGTTGGGGCTCATCGCGGGCAAGGTGAAGCGCTTCGCGGAGGGCCTCAAAGTCCCGCACATGGGCTGGAATCAGATCGCGATCGCCAAAGGCCATCCCGTTCTCGAGGGCGTCGAGAACAACGCGCACGTGTACTTCGTCCACAGCTACTACGTCGCCCCCACGGACGAGCACGTGGTTGCCACGGAGACCGAGTACGGGGTATCGTTCGCCTCCGCGATCGCCTTCGGCAATGTCTTCGCATCCCAGTTCCATCCGGAGAAGAGCCAAGCGGTCGGCCTGCGGATGCTGCGCAACTTCGTCAGGATGGTACTGAATGCTGATCGTTCCATCGATTGACCTGTGTGAGGGCGCCGTCGTTCGGCTCGCCCAAGGGGATCCATCCCGAAAGACCGTCTACAGCTCGGACCCGTTGCGCGTCGCCCTGGCCTACCAAGACGCCGGGGCGGGCCTTCTTCATGTCGTCGATCTCGACGGCGCGTTCGCCGGAGAACCGCGCAACGAGGCCGTCGTGGGCGAACTCTGTGAGCGTCTCTCGATGCCCGTCCAGGTCGCCGGCGGGGTGCGCGATCTCGCGACCGTCCGCAGCTACCGCGATCTCGGGGCGGCGCGCGTCGTGCTCGGCACGGCGGCCGTTCGCGAGCCCGAGATGCTCTCCGCCGCGATCCTCGAGCACGGCTCCGGGGCCATCGTCGGCGCTCTCGACGCCCGTGACGGGCGCATCGCGGTAAAGGGCTGGATCGAGTCGGGGGAGCCCGTCGAGATCGTCGGCCGGCGCTTTCGCGAGCACGGACTCGAGCGGGCGCTCCACACCGACGTGTCCCGCGACGGCGTCGGCGCGGGACCAAACCTCGACGCGAGCATCGCCCTCGCGCGCGCCACCGGCGTCCGAATCACCGTGAGCGGCGGCGTCTCTTCGATGGACGACGTGCGCGCCGTGTGCGAGTGCGGCGAGCCTCTCATCGAGGGGCTCATCATCGGCCGGGCGCTCTACGAGGGCGCCGTCGATCTCCGCGAAGCCTGCGCCGTCGCCGAAGGAGTCTAGCCGTTGCTCGCCAAGCGCATCATCCCCTGCCTCGACGTCGATGAGGGCCGCGTCGTCAAAGGCGTGAACTTCGTCAACCTTCGCGACGCGGGCGATCCCGTCGAGCAGGCCGCCGTGTACGATCGGGAACGCGCCGACGAACTCGTTTTCCTCGACATCACGGCCTCCT
Source organism: uncultured Armatimonadia bacterium (assembly GCA_964497385.1). Classification (GTDB taxonomy): domain Bacteria; phylum Armatimonadota; class Zipacnadia; order UBA1398; family UBA1398; genus CAZCER01. Next base: position 3,280 of record CAZCER010000075.1, read on the forward strand.
CCGACCACCGCGAAACCATGGTCGACGTCGTCCGCCGCACGGCCGAGGCCGTCTTCATCCCCTTCACCGTCGGCGGCGGCGTCCGCACGGTCGAGGACATGCGCGCCATGCTCCAAGCCGGAGCCGACAAGGTCAGCGTCAACACCACCGCGATCGAGCGCCCCGAACTCATCCGCGAGGGCGCGAAGCGTTTCGGAAGCCAGTGCGTCGTCGTCGCGATGGACCCGAAGCGCATGGGCGACGGCTCGTGGGACGTGCACACGCACGGAGGGCGCAAGCCCACCGGCATCGACGTGCGCGACTGGTGCCGCCGCGTCGAGGACCTGGGGGCGGGCGAGATTCTCCTCACCGTCATGGACCGCGACGGCACCCAAGTCGGCTACGACATCGAGATCACCCGGGCGGTCTCCGAGGCCGTCTCCATCCCGGTCATCGCCTCCGGCGGCGCCGGAACGCTCGAGCACCTCTACCAGGCGCTCACCGACGGAGCCGCGGACGCCGTTCTCGCGGCCTCGATCTTCCACTTCCGGACCTACTCGATCCAGGAGGCCAAAGACTACCTCCGGGAGCGCGGCGTACCGGTCCGCTGAGAGGGAATCACCCCATGCCCGAAGACGTCACCGCAAACCTCAAGTTCGATGCGAACGGCCTCATCACCGCTGTCGTGCAGGACGCCGAGAACGGCCAAGTCCTCATGGTCGCCTACATGGACGCTGAAGCCGTCCGCCGCACGCTGACCTCGGGGCGCACCTGCTTCTACAGCCGCTCTCGTCAGACGTACTGGGTCAAGGGCGAGACAAGCGGGCACATCCAGAAAGTGAAGGAAGTCCGCACCGACTGCGACCGCGACTGTCTTCTCGTCACCGTCGAGCAGACCGGCGCCGCCTGCCACCTCGGCTTCCGCTCCTGCTTCGCCCACACGCTCGACCCCGAGTCCATCACGACCGTCGAGGAGCCCATCTCCAAGGCGTACTAGCGTCTCCCATCCCGGCCCGCGCGACGAAGGCGCTGCGGAATCGCCCCCCCCCCCCCGTCATGCCTGAGCCGCCGAGCGCAGTCTGCTCGGCGTGACCAAGGCTGGCGGGGGGACGGGAGGAACGCAACGGTGGCTCGCCTGCCCCTCGATACGGCGGCTGGCGGACCCCATCGCGCTCTCGCGCATGGCTGCCGCACCGCCCCGCCATTCGGTGGGGCTTCAGGCCGGGCACAGGGTGAGCGCTCTTGCGCGCGGCCCACGCTCCGCCGAGGCCCTCCCCTACTCCACCGCAAGCTCCGCCCAGCAGGCCCAGTCGAACGTGTAGTCTCCGGCGGAGTCCGCAACGAGTTCGAGAACCGTGCCAGCGCCCGCGAACTCGGCGATCTCCGCCTCGAGCGGCTGCCAGCCATCGTCCGGCATGGCCACCCGGGACGCGATCTCCCTCCCGCCCAGCCAGACCGAGAACCGCACGCCGGTCGACTTGGAGCCATCGCGCAGCCCCACCAGGCACCGGAAGCGCTCAACGCCGGCCGGGAGCGCCACCGGGGCCTGCACCACCGTCTGTCCGCGATCCGGAGGGTGCGTGTGGAGAGCTGCGTGGGTAACCCCTCCACACGTGGCCACGCCTTTCGAGAGGCCCGCGTAGAGGCCCGGCTCCGACCGGTCGGAGCCGTCGGGCTCACGGAAACTCACCAGCCACGGAAGTGCCGCCAGATCGGCCCCGGCGATGACGGCGGTGGGCTCGGGCGCGTCGAGGTACACGGCGCCGTTCACGGGGCAGGGCAGCGTGAACCGCGCGGGCTCGTTCGCCTGGCGCGGGACCTCAACCGCATCGGGGTGCGGCGCGGTCTCGACGCCAGCAACGACCAGGTCCGCCGAGCCGCCGCGCACCGTCACAAGTCTCGGGGCATCCATCCGCGCCCAGTCGAACGAGGGGTTGTCGGCCGGCCCGTCGTCGCACGAGACCTCAAGCACGACGCGGCGCCCACGCAAGCCGCTCAGATCCAGAAACACCCAAGCCACTCCGTCCGATGAGGCGTGCACCGTGATCCCCGTGGCGTCATCGCCGGCGTTCGCGCTGACCAGGAAGTCCACGCCGTCCGTTCGGTCGCCCGCCGCCGCGTCGATGCGCGCCTCCGCCGTGAAGACCGTCGGCCCGTCCGCGGGAAGGTCGAGTTCCCAGCGGGCGAACGGAGCGCCGCGCACCGCCCGGCCGTCGGCGTCGGGCTGCCACGCTGGGTGGAAGTGCAGTGTCTCTCCCTGAGCCGACACCATCGCTCCGTACGCCGCCGAGGCAAGGAGTTCGCCGCGCGACTCAGCCACAATCTCCTCGCCGACCCGCACCCCGCAGGTGGCCTCGCTCAGGCGAGCGGCGAGATCCACCGCGGCGCGCGTGTCCCGCAGGTGGATGCGGGTGAGCCCCTCGGGCGGCGCGTTCACCGTCACGGCCATGCCCTCGGGCGCCCGCTCCACGTGGAGGACGTCCATCCGTCGCGGAGCCGCGTCGTAGGCGTACCACATCGAGGGATCGAGGCCCTTGAGGCTGTCCGCGTCGTAGTAGCTCCAGCCCGCGATCGAGCCGGGCAGCGCCGCTTCGCTCACGCCGGTGAGGGTGCGCGTGACCTCGCGACCCGCCACCTCGAACACCGTGCCGGAATCCTCGCGGTAGGCCGCGGCCTCCCCGTTGGCCGTCGTGTAGGGATAGGACGCATCGGCGGGCCAGTCACCGTCCGGCGCAGGCACGAGGCCGGTCTTCTGCCAGGCGCGCGCTTCGGTGAACGCCTGCGCCCAGAAACCGGTCGGGTCTCCGAGGGCCCCCGCGCTTGGCCAAGCGACGGTCGGGATCACGTTCCATCTCCGGTAGGCGTGCCGCCAGGCCGCGTAGTACTGCCCATCGCCGGGCGATGACATCCCGAGATAGCCGTAGATCGTTGTGTGCGGGGTGAAGAGGTAGCTCGAGATCGGGTGCGCGCGCTCCAGCCATGCCCGGTCCCACGTGCGGTCGACATGGTTCAGGCCCCACACGTGCCGCTGCGCGAAGGCCTCGTGGACGAAGGTCACCTCATCGAGACCCTCGCCCGAGAGCGCCAGGTCGGGGATCGCCTCGCGGAGCGCCCGATGGAGTTCGAGATTGCCTTCCGCGCAGTTCCGGCCATCCACGAGCCCGCCTCGGCTGTTGAAGATGCAGAGCGTCTGGTCGATGTGGATCGCGTCGAAGCCGAGTTCCTCATGCGCGGCCCGCAGGCGCGCCACAAGTTCCTCCTGCCACGCCTCGAGCCCTGGGTGGATGTACGCGAACTTGATGGGCGGCTCGGCCCGCGCCCAGTCCCACCAGAGGAGTTCGCCCGAGTCGCGGTCCTGCATCTGGTGGGGCGCGAACCGTGCGTAGAGCGGGTTGAGCGGGTCGACGCCGAAGTAGTTCGCATGCGGCATCACCCGGAAGCCGAGCGCGTGCGCATGGTCGATGAAGGCTTTGAAGCCCTCCAGCGGCGTGTAGTCCGGGTAGTTGCGGTCGTACCCGTCCTCGCGCCAGGAGGGGATGTAGAGCAGCGTCTGGCGCGCGTCGACACGCTTGGAGAGAGGCTCCAGCAGGGACTCCTCAGCAGGCAGAAGCACGCAGCAGCGGATGTCGCGCACCCAGTCTGGCTGGCTCGCGGAGGCTGCGGCGAGGTCGTGACGGCTCTCGAGGAACGCCCGGTAGCGCCGCGCCCCCACGCGCCAGTCACCCTCGTACGGCACTAGCACCCACGGCGGGGCCGCGTGGGCGGTCAGATCGTCGAACGGCGCCTGGTTGTGCGTCTCGAGGATGATGTCCCAGAAGCCCGCGCGATGGCGGAGTGTGATCGCTTTGAACGACAGCTTGGGGTCTTCGGAGTAGACGAGAAGGCCCTCCGACTCGCCCTGAAGGATCGCAAACCCGGCCTCCCAGGTGAGCGGCCATTCAGCGCGGTACTCGGAGACCGGCGACGCGGCGGTGAAGCACAACCCCGAGGACGCGGGAAGGATCACATCGAGTTCGTCCGGGATCCCGCGCAGGGCGAGCGAGAGGCCCATCACGCCGCCGTCGGGGCCGGTCACCGCGCCGCCGACGCGCCAGTCGTTCTCGTCAAGGATCAGGTCGCGCCGCACCTCGGCGGCCGCGGCGCCGTGACCCCGGATCAGCGCGGCCCCGGATGCCTCTCCCTCGCCCGTAATGAGCACACGGGCGGAGGTCGGTGAGGTCAGGCGCACGATCGCGCCGGCGTCGGCGTCGAGAGCGCACTCGCCGGGCTGGAGCAGGGTTAGTGTGAGGATCGTGAGCGTGAGGGGCATCGGGTCTCACTCCTTCGCTCCGTCGGGCGGAGCCGCAGGCTCCACTGGTCTCTCCGCGGGACGGCACGGGGGCACATTCGCCGCGCGCCGCGGAGAGCCTGCGGAGCGTGGAGGTTGAGGCGAGCCGAGGGCGGATAATGGGGGGCGGGACGCCATTCTGTTGATCCGGAGGAGCCGCATGCCCGAGCAGGACCTCAGAGAGGTCGTCGATACGTACTACGCCCCCGCCGGCAGATCGAGCCCGGAGGAAGTCGAGGCCGAGCGACAGGCGTTCCTCCGGAACGACCTCGCACGCATCCTCCTCGAGGCCGTGCCGGACCTTGCGCTCGTGCTCAACACCAAGCGCCAGATCATCGCCATGAACGATCTCATGCTCAAGACGCTCGGAGCCGAGCGTGCGGAGGAACTCATTGGGCTGCGACCCGGCGAGATCGTCCACTGCGTGAACTCCCGGGTCGGGCCCGACGGGTGCGGCACCGGGCCCGACTGCCAGGTCTGCGGCGCCGTGCAGGCCATCATGCGGTGCCTGGAGACCGGCGAGCGCGTGACCGAGGAGTGCCGGATCCGCACCTTGGGCGAGGCCGACGGCGGGGCGCTCGACCTCGAGGTGCATGCGTCCTTCCTCCATGTGGGCGAGACCGAAGTGGTCGTTCTGGGGCTCAAGGACATCAGCTCCGAGAAGCGCCGCAACGTGCTCGAGCAGACCTTCTTCCACGACGTGCTCAATGTCGTGACAGGGCTCCAGTCGGTCGTCTACCTGCTGGAGGCCACCCACCCGGAGGGCGAGCGGCTCGCCGAGTACCGACGCGACCTGACCGCGATGGCGCGCCAGATCGGAGATGAGATCACGGCCCATCGCGAACTCCTCGCCGCGGAGCGGGGCGAACTCGCGCCGACGCCAGGTCCGGTGGGGATCCACGAAGCCGTGACCGGCGTGGTCGACTTGTACCGCAATCATCTGGTAGGCCGCGAGCGCCATCTCGTCGTCGGCGAGTGCCCCACCAGAGCGTTCGAGAGCGACGCCACGCTCGTTCGACGGGTTCTCGGGAACCTCGTCAAGAACGCGCTGGAGGCCATAGCGGAGGGCGAGACCGTCACGGTGAGCGCCGAGGACGAGGGTGAGGAGATCGTCTTCCGGATCCACAACCCCGGCGCGATGCCGCCCGAGGTCGCGAAGCAGGTCTTCCAGCGCTCCTTCAGCACCAAAGCCGCGCACGGCCGCGGGATCGGCACGCACAGCGTCAAGCTGCTGACCGAGCGCTACCTCGGGGGCGCGGTGGCGTTCACCTCCGACGCCGAGTCGGGCACAACATTCACCGTGCGGCTGCCGAGACGGTGGGGCGAGGACTGACCCCGGAACGGAAAGAGGTCCGGGCCTCCCGACGCCGAAGAGCTGCATTGTAGGTGTTACAACTGGCGGCTCCGTGTGGGAAGCGGGGCGTGCGGTGGATGCGCCAGCGGCGCGCGGTGGATGCCCCTTCCTCTGATCGGTTGCCGTCCGCGGTTCTGACGTTCGGCGACTGGGAGGGATGATGGTGGCTCAGGCAGGGTCGTGTAGGCTCTTCTCGTCTCTTCTCTTCTCTTCTCTTCTCCTGATGATGTCCGCCGGCGCTCCGGCTGAGGCGCAGTGCCTTCCGC
>CAZCER010000075.1:9215-12163 GCA_964497385.1 uncultured Armatimonadia bacterium
GCCCGGGGTGTGGGTACCGGCGAAGCCTCCGCCGACGACAGGCTCGCAAGGCGACTGGTATCCGGCGACGGAACCCCTGAGCGGACTGATGGCCTACCACATCGAGGTCACCCAGCCGGAGGGGGTGAGCGTCGCGTGGCGCGCCTGGCGACTTCCGCTGGAGGGGGATCCGCCGGACTGGAACCTCCAGCCGTCCAACGCATACACGTACAAGGGGACGCCCTCGCGCAAGCGGTTCGGTACGATGCTCGGCCAGTCCGCAACGCTGGGCAGGCCCGACGGCATGATCCACGTGGAGTTCGAGGTGACCAAGTCCCAGATGATGGGCCCGCCGGTCACCCAAGTAGTCGACGGTGAGTTCGAGGTGCAGGACCTGGCGTTTCGGCGGCTCGACGCCGAGGAGGGCGGGGAGGGGCAGACTGCCTCGCTCGAGCCGGGCGTCGAGGTCATCGCGCTCCAGAACGGAGAGCCCTGGTCGGGCGAGCCCAAGGACAACCCCGTGCGGCAGGAGGGCATCTTCGTCAATGTGGTCCGGGAGACGCCGGTCCGGATGACGTTCTTCTTCACCGACGGCGTGGAGCAGGAGCACGGGCAGTTCGAGGATCCGGACCTCGCTCATGTGGACTACAGCCTCGTCCCGATCACCGCCGCCGTGCCGGCCCCGTTGCCCGGGCAGCCTTCGCCCCTGTCCGGGTCCGTGGAGGGCCACCCGGATGAGATACCCGTGGACCTCCCCGCGCCCGTGCCGCCGGGGCTCTACTACGTGACCGCGTCCGCATGGCAGCCGGCGGAACTCGAGCCCGGACAGGAGAGAGCGAACCTGCTGGGGGCGGCGGTGCTCACGGCCCTGCAGGCGGGCGATGTGGACGCGGCGGACGGCGGGCGCGCGGCCACGGTGACATTCGGCGCGTCGGCTGCGCAGGTGTCCGACACCGGCCTGGGCGTCCAGTGGCTCGGCGCCAGCATGTGCGACTCGTTTGAGGCACCGGACGTGACGCAGACCGGTGCGGTGCCGATCACCGTCTGCCAGAGGCCCTTCGCCCTGGCGGGCAACCACGTGTTCGCGTTCACCTACCTCGACGACGGAGCGACCGACCGGAACGGCGTGCGCCGGTGGTGCGTACCGAAGTGGGACGACGTGCCCATTCATGCCACGGCGCACTTCGTGGGGGCGCTGTGGCACGTCGCTCCGTGGGTACTCGCGGAGTTCGCCTGGAACTCCACGGAGCGCGTGTTGGTCCCCACGGCAGAGGGCGGCGAGTGGAGCTTCCTGAGCGCGAGGCCCAAGGCCGGCGTTCGGGGCGGGCTTGTCGGCGTCGACCACGGCACACGCGCCGACCTGCTCGCATGCCTACAGGAGGACGACGTCTTCCAGTACGCCGGACACAATCACTGGGATGATGTCCTCGTGGACGGGGACGTTCGTTGGGTATCGGTCATGGACCGCACACACGGTGACCTGACGACAGTGGACCTGGCTGAACTGCCCAACGAGACCGGTCACACCGTCAAGCTCGCGTACCTCGATACCTGCAGCGGGTACGCCGACCGGCTGCGCATCGACCTACGCGAAGACCCCGTTCAGCCCGGTCTGCCGGTACACCCGACCGACTTCGCACACGCCCTATACCCGAAGTGGGCGCAGTGCGTCGTGGGATACAGCGTCGTCGCGTACCAGGAGGGTGTTGAGGCCGTTGCCGCGGGGTTCTGGCCAAGGGTGACGCTCGAGGGCATGACGATTGCGGATGCACTTGACGCCACGCTGGCGAGGATCGAGCAGAACCCGGCCTGGACGAACGAGGCCCTCGTCTGGTACGGGTTGTCATGGCCCACCGGCGACGACGATGAGGACCCGCCTCAGCGTTCATGGACGGTTCGTGCGCTCGGGAATGCTAACCAGGTGCTTGGCACACCATTGGGCCAGTAGGAGAGGAGGCTGACGGACCATGCTACTACTTGCACTCGCGACCACTCTGGGCTCAGCGCTGCTCCAGGCGCCGCCCGCACCTCTGACCGTCGACGAAGCCCGCGCCGTCGCCGAGCGGGAGATGGGGGTGCCGTTCGCAGGCGCGGAGGAGGTGCCACTCGCGAATGGCATCCTGGAGTTGCGTCTTCTCGACGCCGGCCTCCGCGTCCAGATCGAGCTAGCCGGAGGGTATCTGTGCGGGTATGACCGGCGTGCTCCATACCAGGAGTTCGACGAGGACGGCAACCTCGTGACCCCATTGGCGGTATCGGCAGAGCAAGCTCGTGAGGTAGGCATGGCTGAACTCCGGTTGCGCATGGGCGAGGCATTCGCGCGTGTGGAGCGGTGGCGTGAGGATGCTAGCCGATCAGGCTGGTTCCGCATCTCGGGCCACGCGCCTCCGGTCGGTGACCCTCCTCGCGAGAGCCTGAGTCCACGAGCCACCGTGCTCGTGTCTCGGATCTCAGGAGAGGTCGTCTCCTTTGGCCAGGCCCTCCCGGTGCAGGCCGAGCCGATCGCGCCGGAGTTCCCCGCCGAGGAAGCCATTGCGAAGGCCCTCGCCGACTGGGGCATCCCCGAGGCCCGCCTCGCGACCGGGCGGCTGGTCGACGGGCGGCTGGGGCTCTGGCAGGACCCCTACGGGCGGGGCGAACTGACGTGGATCATCCCGCTGATGGCCGAGGTCATCACCCACGAAGAAGGCCCCGACGGAGAGGACACCAAGCGCCTCGACATCGTGGGGCGCCTCTACAAGATCGACGCCCTAACGGGTGACATCCGAGGGTACAGCGGGACGCTGTAGCGAGGAAGGGCGCGGCAAGCCGACGCCCTACGAGCGCCTGGTGCAGCCATGCACATCGCGACCAGCCAGGAGGGCCGGGCGGGGGCCCCGCGCGGGTGCCCACCGGCACCCCAATGGGGCCCCCCAAATTTTGGTAAGGGGGTTGGACCAGTTTGGGGGGCGGGAACGGGGGGGCCCAGC
>CAZCER010000076.1:0-12149 GCA_964497385.1 uncultured Armatimonadia bacterium
GGGTGAGGGCGAGCGCTTCGCGGTGGTCGGAGAGCGCTCTCTCTACACGCCTGAGAATCTCAGCGACTACATCAACGGCGGGGCGGCGTTCTACCTCGGGTACTCGTTCGAGTGGCTCGCCGTGTGGCGACTCAAGGCCGACGGCGTTGAGTCGGAGATCGTCGCGGAGCTGTACGCGTTCTCGAGGCCGGAGGACGCCCTTGGCGTGTTCATCGACAACGCCGCGCTCGACTCCCCATCGGAGAGGTTCGAGCGCGAGCGCGTGAGCAAGGGCCTGTGCCGAGCCCAGTCGGGCCGGGCATTCGCGCGCGTGGCGGTTCGCGACCGAAGCGACGCCGGGTCCGACCTGGCGCGCGAGGTCGCGGGGCTTCTGGCTCAGACGCTCGACGAAAGGCCCGCATCCGTTCCGTCGGTGGTGCGCTGCCTCCCCGGCGATGGCCTCCGTGAGGGGAGCGTTCGCTACTTCCACTCGCGGGAGGCGCTGAGCAGCTACTACTTCGTGGCCGAAGACAACATCCTGGGGCTCTCGCCCGAGACCGACTGCGCGCTGGGCACGTACGAGCAGACGGAGGGCGCGAGCCCGCTTCGTCTGCTCGTCGTGCGGTATCCCGACGCCGAGGAGCGGGATCGGGCCCAGCGCCGGTTCCGAGAGGCTTTCCTGGAGCGGCCCGCATCGGACGATCCGCCGGAGAGCGAGAGCGCGACTCTCGAGGGCGGCTCCCTCTGCCTGGTCGCCCGTTCCGAGAGCCCATCCGCCCTCATCATCGCCTTCGACGCCGCGGATGCAGCGCGTGCGGAGAGCCTCACTCACGCTGCCGTGGACGCACTTGAGGAAGGAGACGAGCCATGAACCGGCCGCACCACACACGCAGGGACTTCGTACGCGGGACGGCCTATGGCGCCCTGGGTCTGACTCTCGGGATGTCGGCTTCCGGAACACGGGCGCAGCCGGGCCCCGAGGCGGGCCGCGCGCGGGTCGTGCTGGTCCGCCGGCGGGACGCGTTGAGCGACGATCCGGTCCGGTCGGCCGCTGTCGTGCGAGAGATGCTCGAGGAGGCCTGCGGGGCGCTCTCGAGCGACGGACGTTCGTCGCGGGAGTGGTGGTCCGGCGCGTTCGCTCCGGGCGAGAAGGTCGCGATCAAGGCGAACCTGATGATGAGCAACACGCGCGCCGAGGTACTCGCGGCGATCCATGACTGCCTGGTCGAGTACGCCGGCACGGAGAGCGGGTCGATCGCGGCGTGGGATCGCCGGTCGGTCGGGTTCGGGCGCGAGGCGCTAGCGGGTCCCAAGAGCGCATGGGGCCAGACCCCGGAGATGGGCTACAACGAGGACTCAGTCAGCCTTCTGGCCGCGGACTGGGCGGACGCTCTCATCAACGTGCCCTCGCTCAAGTGCCACTGGCTGTCCGGCGTCGCGATCGCGCTCAAGAACTGGTGCGGCGCGGTCACGAACATCAGCGTCGGGGATCCCGAAGACGCCGCCTTCCGCTTCCACGGCGACTCGTGCGCGAACCTGGGCATGTTCCAGGCGCTGCCCGCCTTCGGAGGGAAGTGCCGCCTGGTCGTGGTCGATGCGCTGGAAGCGTACTACGAACGCGGGCCGCAGACCGACCCGGAGTACTTCCACCCCTACGGAGGGCTCATCGTGGGCGCCGACGCCGTGGCCGTCGACGCCATCGGCGCCATGCTGCTGCAGGCGATTCGTGACGAGGTCGCCGGCGAGCCCTCACCGATCAGCCCGCCGCCGAAGCACATCGCGGTCGCCGAGTCCAAGTACGGCCTCGGCGTGAGCGACCCAGGTCGGATCGACCTCGTGCGCCTTGGTGACGAGGACGGAATGCTTGTGTAGCGACGGCGCCGCCGTTGCGGCGGCGCACGGATGCAGGTGTCTAGTGGACATCACAGAGGAGCGGTCGCTGTCGATGACGAGTATTGAGCGAATGCGGAACGTCCTGGAGCGCAAGCCCGTAGATGTCACGCCGATCGCGGTGAGCCCGTGGGGCGCCACGGTGGAGCGGTGGCGGTCGGAGGGCCACGTCGGCAAGGATGAGGACATCGCGGAGCACTTCGGGCAGGACCTCCGGAGCGGCGGATGGCTCAACTCCACGGCGGACCTCGACTTCACCCCGCAGACCATCGAGGAGACCGAGGAGACGATCCTCCGGCTTGACGGAAACGGCGCTCTCTTGCGCCAGCACAAGCTCCATGACAGCACCCCGGAGCATGTGGACTTCCGCGTGCGCGACCGAGCGACGTGGGAGGAACTCGCGAAGCCGCATCTCGTGGATGTGGACCGTCGTCGCATCCCGTTCGAGCACTACCGGGACGCGAAGCGCTACGCGGCCGAGAAGGAGCGCTACTACTGCTGGGCCGGCGTGGCGCCGTTCGAGCAGATGCATCCCGTGTGCGGGCACGAGTACATGCTGATCGGCATGGCGCTCGATCCCGAGTGGGTGCGCGACATGGTGGAGACGTACGCCTCGCTGACGATCAACCACCTGGAGGTGCTCTTCGCCGAGGAGGGCGCGCCGGACGGGTTCTTCTTCTATGAGGACATGGGCTTCAAGCAGAAGCCGTTCATGTCGCCCGCGATGTACGAGGAGATCGTGCTCCCCGGCCACAAGCGCCTCTTCGACTACGCGCACTCGCTCGGGTGCAGGGTGATCGTGCATTCGTGCGGGTACGTCGAGCCTCTGGTGCCGGGGCTGATCGAAGCGGGGATGGACTGCCTGCAGGCGATGGAAGTGAAAGCGGGCATGGACCTGCCCACCCTCTTCAAGCGCTTCGGGGACCGAATCAGCTTCTATGGCGGGATCGACGTGCGGACCCTCATCTCAAACGACCGCGCGGCGATCGACCGCGAGATGGACGCGAAGATCCTGCCGGTGGTGACCGCGGGCGGAGGCTACATCCTGCACTCCGACCACTCGGAGCCGCCGGAGGTCGACTACGAGACCATGCGCTACTTCGTCGACCGCGGCAGGACGCTGGGGAGGTAGGGCGTGGGAGCGGGGCCCGCGTGCGCGGTCATTCCCCCGGCGCCGGATCAGAAGGCCATCGCTCCAGGCGCGAGAGGAAGTCGTCCATCTCGGAGGCGAAACGCGCCAGGACCTCGGGCATCCTGGCAAGCAGCCCCGAGAGGCGCGCCCAGTCGAGATGCTGCGGGTAGACGTTCCGGAAGGCGTGTCGGAACCGCAGGTACTCGGCGAGTTGCCGCAGCAGCTCGTCGCTGACGACACGGGGTCGAGAGTGCGTGTCCCGCGATGACGCCTGGAGAAGCGAGAGGTGCCAGCTCTCCCCTCGTGGGGCGTCCTCACCCGTGTGGGCGGCGATGCGCTTCAGCGTACTCTCAACGCCGCAGTAGAAGGCGTGAAGCACCGCGCCGGCGGCGAGTGCGCGAATGCTGTCCCCTGGGTCCGGGTCGCGGCCGGCCAGTTCCGACTCGAGCAGCGCACGGAGTTCGCGCAACTCCGCGAGCTGGTGGGCCACATCCTCGCGGAGTTCATCCCACACGGATGAGCTTCCCTCGGCGCTCGAGCATGGGGCCGAACCGTCCGCCGGAGTCCAGATCCGTGAGGTCCACCTCGCGGCCGATCCGATCGACCACGTCGGCGGCGGCACGGAAGTAGCGCTCGGGCGGGATGCCGCGCACCGCGAAGTCTATGTCCGAGCGGTCCGGGTCCCACGCTCCGCCGACGACCGAGCCGTACACGTACACCTCAGTCGCGCCGTGGTTGCGGAGCACACTCGCGGCATCTTCCACGAGCGCCCGGGCTCTCGGGTCGAGCATGGACACTGTCGCGGCCATCGTGCTGTGCCCCCGTTCGGTGGCGTCCTCTCGCCATTGTACCATCCCTGGCCACCTCGGGTGGAGTAGGAGGACGTGCGAGACTCCGTCGACCACGGACGGACGCTGGGGAGGTAGGGGGCGGCAGCGGGGCCAATGTAGTGGTGCTCGCATGGGGGCCGACCGCGAGGTCGGCCCTTATGCCCTTGCGCGGACTCGGGAACCCGCCGTTCCCGAGTCCGCCTACCAGGACGTCTCGTTCTCGTCGAAGACGCCGGCGAGGAGTCCGCCACCGGGCGGCGGATCGACGGGGTTCTGGATGGCGGCGCGGACGTAGAACCCGCTCGGAACGGCGGTCAGGGGGAGTTCGCGGGGGATGTCACCGATGTCTGGGCACCGGATGTAAGCTAGCCCGTTCACGACGGCGGAGCACCCGTACCAGGTCCCGGCCACGGGATCGGGGCCGGCGTCGGCCAGGACCAACTGCCGCGCGTGGGCTGCGTCCGCGACCAGGAGGGCCTCACCGCCGCCAGTCAGGCCAGTCTGCTCGTCCCGTGGCGCATCGCCGCCGTCGACCCAGTCGGACAGGGTGCAAGCCTGCGCTGCCGCGGGGGCGAGCACGTATAGCGCAGAGGAGCCCTCCCAGAGGTTCCACCAACACCAGGCCATGCACTGCGCGTCAACGGTCACGACATCGCCGGCCCAGAGGACAGTCCCGTACTCGGGACAGGTGATTGCCGGCGTGCATTCCGCCGCTATCTGCCCCTGGGCAAAGGCGCAGGGCGACAGAGCAGCCAGAATGCAGAGGGCGATCACTGTAAGGCCTCTTGCTCTCACGCTAGCTAGCACCAACCAGATCACTCCTCTCGATGCTCTCGATCTCTCACTGGTCGCACATCACTCGTTCCCCGCGACTACGGCGCGGGGCCTCCGAACGGGTTGGCCACACCTCCTTCGACAGCGCCCTGGCCCGCAGCCTGCCAACCCTCGGCATCCAGCGGCCCGATCGCCGAGTCGAGGCACGGGTACAGCGGGGTGCGGGCGCAGGGCAGCTCTCTCCGCCCACGCAAGGGGCCACGCGGGCCGTTCGCCATCGGGACTCTGGCCTGGGCGGCGTAGAACTCGGCAACGGGAACCGGCTCACCCGCTCCGGGCGGCACGCCCTTCCAGCGTCCCAGGAGATGCACGAGCGACATCCGGTGGCCCCTCCCGGTGTCGCGCTCGGCGATCACGTCTCCGTCGAACGTCACCACGAACTGGCACCAGAGCGGGCGTCCGAAGGAGCGAGCAACCGCGTCGGCCTGAGGCGACGAGGGAGCGACGACCGCCGCTCTCCCGGCGGGGCACGGGTTGAAGACCGAGTTCAGTCCGGCCCGGGCCGCCACGCTGAGCTGTCTGAGAAACGTTCGGGCTACAAGACCTTGTCCCACGATGCACGACTCGGTGTCCCAGAGCGTCGGCTCCGGGACGCGTGCGGCGGCGCAGAGCGCGTGCAGCACATGGTCGGCACGCGCCCCCGCAACGCTGGCTCGGACAGGCACGTCCGCGACGCAGGGGTCAGCCAGGCAGGCCAAGCCCAACGTGCCGGACACTAGATCCAGAGCACCCGAGAGGGCGCCATCGCAGTGCAGGTCGAGGGTTACGGTGAGAGCTTCGGCGGCAGGGGTGTCGCGCAGGTATTCGGACCACGCGGCGCCCCGGAGCGGGATCGCGTTGGCCGGAGCAGCCGGTCCGGCGCCACGTGCGACAGCGTCAACCTGCTCTAGCACCCAGGCGTCCCAGCGCGACTTGGGGCTCCGGTACTGAAGCATCGTGGAGTCTCCGGGCAGCCGCAGGAGAGCCTCCATCATGTATACACGCGCCGCCCAGTAGAGAGGGTCCGCGGGATCGACGACGCAGGTTCGAACTCGGTAGAAGCCGGGGCTCGGGTCGCCGCATTGCGACGATCCGCGCAGCAACTCGGAATTGAGATCGAACCTGCTGACCTGTGGCAGGTCAGCATCCGGTCCGGTCGCGAACGCGGGCAGGGCAGAGCCGTCGGCAGCAAGCGCCAGCCCGACCGCCGCGCTCGCGCTCTCGCCGACGGGCGTTGCGAGGTCGGCCCCCTCGACCACCCAGATGCCCTCGTACTCGGCGGCGTCGGAGCGGTAGGCCTCAAAGAGAGCCTTCATCAGGCCGGGAATGTCTTCGCCCGAGACACTCACGTCCGCCGCCGGGCTGTCACCCGCCATCACGTAGTTCAGGTCGGGGTGCCGGTCAGCGAGTTCGTCGAGCGCCGCCGAGAGCGGCTTGCCCCGCGCCTCGTAGACGAAGTCCGCGGCAAGAGCGCCCGCAGGCAGCAGGAGCGACACGATGGATGCAAGGGTCAGAGAGCGCGATGTGGCCCGGGTCATGGCTCGTTCACCTTCCACTCCAGCGGTTTCGCGTTCGGCTGGGAGTTGTAGAGGTCCAGGTAGACGTTCGAGCCGAGTTCCTCGGCGCGCGAGGGGATCACGACCACGTACTGCGGCATGAACTCACGCGGTTGGTGGTAGAGGGCGATGGGGAGCGGGCCGTCGCGCCGGGGGAGGCTCCAGACGGCGGCGGCCATCCGACAGGCCGGACCCCGCCACAGGAGGTCCTCGGCCGCAGCCCGGCCCTCGCCGGTGAGAGTCTCCAGCCGCGCCCACGCGGACGCGAGTCGCTCGTGGTCCTCCGGCGGCAGCGCCGCCCAGAAGCGCTTCCGAGCGTTCTGCTCGGCGATGTCGCGTTCCTCGGACGCGGACATCGCGTCCGCCCACAGACGGAGCGGCAGGCAGGCGAGCACGCGCTCGAGGACGGCCGAGGGGGCGACTCCCTCTCCGCTCTCGGTGATGAACACCCCGCAGACAGCCCCGAGGGCCAGCACGGCGTCCTCGACTCGGGCGTTCTCCAGATAGGCCGTGACCGTCGGTGAGTCGGCGGCGCTCCAGATGAGCGGCTTCGCCCCGTTCGCGGCCAGGAGAGCGAGCAACTCCGCGGGCGCGAGCGTCGTGTCGAGGCTCACGGTCTTGCCCTCTTCGGCAAGGCCGACGGCGTTCCGCTCGACCATCGCGGCGAGGTACCGCCGCTCGACCTCGGCCTCGGTGATGAGCGGCTTCGTCTCCTCCATCACGCGGACGAACAGGCTGTAGTCGGCTCCGGTGTAGAGGGCGTCGAGGAGGGGCATCGGGTCGTCCGGGTCGGTTCGCAGGACCTTCGCGAGCAGGAACTCCTTGGAGTCGTTCCCGGTCTTCGGAGGCCCGGCAGGCGCGTCGGGGTTCGGCGCCACACGGAGGAACGCGCGACCGGAGGCGATCGCCTCCTCCCACCGGGCGACATGCTGGATGTCTTCAGCGACCATCCACAGGATGGCGTCGCGCCGGATCGCGAGCCCCTCTTCGGAGTCATCCCCCAGCAGCATCCCCCGCGCCGCCTCCACCACATACTCGTTCCAGCCCGGCTCCCACTCCTGGCCAGCGTCCGGCGGACGAAGCAGAAGCGCCCGGTCGTGGTCATCCACGGCTCGGGCGATGCGGTCGGTCACCGTCCCGCCCGAGTCGGGGCGGGCGAGCAGGACGCCCCGCCAGATGGCCACATCAAGTCCGCATTCGGCAGCGATGGCGCGGAGCGTCGGGGGGGTCTCGCCAAGTGTGCCTGTGTAGCGCACCTCATCGGGGACCCCGGCCATCACCAGCGACAGACCTTCGCGCTCAGCAAGGGTACGCAGGGCATCGCCCGCAGGCATGCCGGCCGTTCCACCTTGAGCCAACCAGAGAACCGCAAGCGCCCAGACAGGGCCCATGGCAACCCTCCGACCGGGCCGCTCCGTGCGACGACACCCAGATGCAGCCCGTTGGATAGACCTCTCGACCTCCCAGATCGTACTACCCCCCCCCCCCGCTGTGTCAAGAGCGTCCGCCAAGCCGAGCGTACAGGACGCGCGCTAGGCGACTGGAGGGGTAGCGAGCGGGGCTAGCCGCGGGTCGGCGCGGTCTCTTCCTCGCCCGCCGGCGGCAGGGCGATGAGGAAGGTCGCGCCGGCGCCGAGTTCGGAGCGGACGTCGATCCGCCCGCCCGCCTCGTCGACGATCCGGTGCACGATCGCGAGCCCGAGGCCGGTGCCGCATCCGACGTCCTTCGTCGTGAAGAGCGGCTCGAAGACGCGCTCGAGCGTCTCCGGAGGGATGCCGGCGCCCGTGTCGGAGACGGCGAGCACAGCCCCGTCCTCAAGACCGGACGCCGGCCCGAGCCACCCGACGTCCTCGACGGAGACGGGACGAACGTGGATCTCGAGGCGCCCGCCGCTCGGCATCGCGTCGCGCGCGTTGATCGCGAGATTCAGAACGATCTGCTGGAGGCGCGTGGAGTCGAGAGGCACGCGAAGCCGCCCCTCGCCCAGGCGGGTTACGGACAGGTCGATGCGGCTCGGGAGGACCCGACGCAAGAGGTCCGCGCACTGCCGAACCACCGCGTCGAGATCCGTCGGGCCCGCCTGATGCGCCCCTCGGCGGCTCAGACCGAGAAGCCCTTTCGTGATGGCGGCCGCGTTGTCCGCGGCGTCCTCGATGGCCTTCAGGGCGGCCCGGTGCTCCGGTTCGACCGCCGCCGACTGCAGCTCGGCGGCCGCGCCCATGATGATGGTGACCAAGTTCGCGAAGTCGTGGGCCACTCCCCCGGCCATCAGGCCGAGCGATTCCAGTCTCTGCGCCTGAAGCAGCTCCTCATGGAGGCGCGCGCGTTCGCGCTCGGTGCGTTGCCGCTCGCTGACGTCCCGGGCGAGGGCGAGGACATAGCGGTCCGACCCGACGTGCATCGGTCCCAGGCGCACCTCAACGGGGAACTCCGTCCCGTCCTTGCGGCGGTGGCGGCACTCAACCGTCATCGAGCCCTCGCTCTCCCAGGGGGCGGGGTCGACTCGGGCCCGGTCGATGGTCGCGCCAATCTCGAAGAGGTCGACGGCGGCGCCGACGAGTTCCTCGCGTGCGTAGCCGAGGCTCGCGCAGGCCTGCTGGTTCGCGTCCGCGACCCTGCCCGTCGGGTCCGTGACGTAGACGGCGTCGGCCGCTTGCTCGACGAGAGCGCGGAAGCGCGCCTCGCTTTCGCGTAGGTCGCGGGCGCCGGCCTCCTGCGCAAAGGCGTAGATCACGAAGGCCCACCACATGGGAAGGGTCGCTCCCAGGTAGTCCTCGAGGTGCTCGAGAGAGGTTGTGAAGCCCGCCCATCCCGCGAGGGTGCAGGCCATGTGCACCGCCGTGGTGGCCGCGAGCCCGACGAGGACCCAGCGCGCCCGACCGACGCCCCGGATGCCGCGCCGCACCAAGACGGCGGAAGTGGCGAGCCAGACGATCAGCGTCGCCGCGTCCAGTCCGACAACGATCTGCGTCACCGCGCCCTCCCGCCCGCACTCGAGGCCCGCACGCACCAGGCGGCAACCGCCAGCGCCGCGACCAGGTAGCAGGTGTGCTCGACGAGGTTCAGGACATCCGGCCACACCAACTCCTCCACGGCCGTCGCGATCCAGCCGACGAGGAGCACAGCCAGAGCCCCGAGCAGAAGCCACGGCGACGGGACGCGACTGAGCTTCCGGCCGCTCGCGAGCGCGAAGACCAAGACGCCGACTCCGAGCAGGGCCGCCACAACCTCGCCGTCCGCGAACATCACAACCTCCCTCTGCCACGCGCCGCCGCGCGCCGGCTAGTAGCCATTCGCCGGCGACTTCGAGAGTCTTCGCCGACCCACCTCGCGCCCGCTCCGCAATGGGCGCGCGAGGAAGGGGAGGACGCCGCCAGGCTGCGTCGTAGACATTCGAAGGCATCATGTCATAGACACGCTGTCTTAGTGGCTGGAACCGCCGGAGTGGTCATCCGAACTCAGGTCGCGTCGCCTCTGGCGAAGGAGGTAGCTGAGAATGTCGAAGTCGGCTGTCCGGACTGGTCGTCCGTCAACTCTCTCCCCCCGGAACTGGTCCATCGGTCTGAAGGTCGTCTTGACCGCGGTGGGGTCGGTGGCGCTTGCCGTCATCGCGCTCACCGTGTACATCGCCATCACTCTCAAGGCGAGCGCGATCAAGACGTCCGGCGAGGAACTCCAGAACCAAGCTCACGCTGTTGTGCAGACCGCGGGGCAAGGGGTGGAAACGAGCGTCGCCACGCTCCGAGCGCTTGCTCTGGCCCCCGAGATCATTGAGGCGGTCGAGGCCCGCAATCGGAGCTACACGACCGGCGCCGCGCCCTCTGTGGGCCGACTCGCCTCGGCCGCCTCCGCGGCGTCGGCGGCGTCCGCGGACGAGGCCGAGGAAGAGGATGCGGACGAGAGCCCGCCCGCCGAGGCCGACGCGGCGCCGCGGGCTCCGGCGGCGGCCGGGGGAGGGGATGCGATGGCGGGCGTTGACGCGATCGACGCGCTCTGGAGCGCGGAGCCGCAGCCGGCCGAGATCCTCCCGTTCATCGAGCGCATCGAGAGGAGCCCCACGAGTGACTTCCTGCGGGCGTTCAAAGCCGAGTTTCCCGAGGAGGTCGAGGTCTTCGTCACCGACATCCACGGCGCCAACGTGGCGATGACGGAGCCGACCGGCGACTACCGGCAGTCCGACGAGGACTGGTGGATCGACGCGTTCGCCGGGGGCGCGGGGGCCATCTCGGTCAGTGAAGTGGAACTCGACACGTCCTCGGGGGCCTATGCGATCAACATCGGCGTGCCCGTCAAGGGCGCGGACCGCCAGGTCATCGGCGTGCTCCGGGGGACCGTGAACATTACCGACGTGTTCGCGATCGTCGAGGAAGTGGCGATCGGCCAGACCGGCAAGGCGGCCGTGATCGGTCCCGATGGCACGCTCCTCTCCTCCTACAACCCGGACCTGGTCATGAAGGCCGCGCCCGCGGACCTCGCGGAGAAGGCGAAGACCGAGGGCGGTTGGAGCGGCATTCTCACCGACCTCGACAAGAACCCGGCGGTGGTGGCGACGGCGCCGCTCGAGGGGGATCTGGCGCAGTCTCTTGGATGGATCGTCGTCGCCGACCAAGACCTCTCCGAGGTGGCCGCACCGGTGCGCCAGAGCCTGCGCGCCGCGGTGATCGTGGCCGTCGTGGTCGCCGCGATCCTCGCCGTGCTCGGCTGGCTGATCGGCGGAGCGATCGCGAGGCCCGTCGGCGTCGTCACACGCGAGGCGAAGCGTCTCGCGATGGGGGACGCCTCGTCGCTCGGAAGCGTGGAGCGTCTGGCTCAGCGCGGGGACGAGGCCGGTGCGCTGGCGGGGGCGTTCTCCCAGCTCGGGGCGTACCTGACCGCGGTGGCGGCGGAGGCAGCCCGTCTCGCCGAGGGCGACCTCACGGGCTCCCCGGAGTCGCGAGGCGCGCAGGACGAACTCGGGAACGCGGTCGTGAGGATGGTCGCCGAACTGCGGCAGCTCATTGGGCAACTGGCCGGCAACGCCACCGAACTGATCCGCGCGGTCGCGCAGGTCAGCGAGACGATGCAGCAACTCTCCGACAGCACGATGTCTCAGACGCAGAACGTTGCGGACGTGACCGACGCGATGGAGCGGGTCGCACGCGGGGTCGCGAGCGTTGCCGACGGAGCGGACGCGCAGGCCCAAGCGGTCCAGGCCTGCTCCCAGGCGGTGGATACGATCTCCGACGCGGTGGGCCGTGTGGCCGCAGCCGCCGACCAAGGAATGACGATGGCGGAGGGGAGCCTGGAGACCGCGCGGGGAGCCACCGAGACGGTCCGGAAGACCGTCGAGGGCATGGAGCAGATCCGAACGGGGACCGACCTCGCGGCGAAACACGTCCGCGATCTCGGAGAACGCTCCGACCAGATCGGCCAGATCGTCGGTACGATCGGCGACATCGCCGCCCAGACGAACCTTCTCGCTCTGAACGCCGCGATCGAGGCGGCGCGCGCCGGGGAGCACGGCAAGGGCTTCGCGGTGGTCGCGGAAGAGGTCCGGAAGCTGGCGGAGGGCTCGTCGAGAGCCACCCAGGAGATCGGCGACCTGATCGGCACGATCCGAGCGACCGTGGGTGAGGCCGTCAGCGCGATGGAACTCGGGACCGCCAACGTGGAGTCCGGTCTCGCTCGGAGCGCCGAGGCGGCCGACGCGATCGGCTCCATCGTGTCCTCGGTCGAGGAAGTCACGACGCAAGCGCGCAGCATCGCGACAACGGCGCGCGAGATGGAGACCGCGACCGGAGCGCTTGTGGAGGCCATGCGGCGCGTCTCAGAGGTGGTCGAACAGAACACCGAGGCGACGCGCGCCATGACGGGCGAGACCGAAGGGGTCGCGGCGGCGATGGAGAGCATCGCGGCGGCCGCCGAAGAGAACAGCAGCGCCTACGAGGAAGTCACCGCCACGACGCAGTT
>CAZCER010000077.1:0-12103 GCA_964497385.1 uncultured Armatimonadia bacterium
CCCGATCAAAGAGAAGAGGAAACGAGGTTACACCCAACAAAGCCCCCGATGGCTGCACGGAGTGCATTCGAGCGCTCGTGCGCGCCACCTCCTTCCTCTAGACCCGCTCGCTGGGGCGCCCACACATGGCCGAAAGGTCGGCCGAAGGAGCGCCTATGCCCGCAGCGCGGCCTGCCTCTTGAGGTGGTCGGCGAGGACGATGGCGGCCATGGCCTCCACAACGGGCGCGACGCGAGGGCAGATGCAGGGATCGTGGCGGCCTTCGGTGCGGATGGTGGTCTCATGGCCCGCGGTGGTCACCGTGCGCTGCTCGGCGCTGATCGACGAGGCCGGCTTGACCGCGACGCGGAAGACGATGTCCTGCCCCGTGGAGATCCCGCCGAGGATTCCGCCCGCGTGGTTCGAGGCGAAGCCCTCGGCCGTCAGTTCGTCGTTGTGCTCGGCGCCGGTCATGTCGGCGGCCGTGAAGCCCGCCCCGAACTCGATCCCCTTCGTGGCGCCGATCGAGAGCATCGCCTTGGCGAGATCGGCGTCGAGGCGGTCGAAGACGGGTTCACCGAGCCCCATGGGCGCCCCGGTGACGCGGCATTCGATGACGCCGCCCACGCTGTCGCCTCGCGCCCGAGCCTCCTCGACGCGCCGGACCATTTCCTCGCTCGCGTCCAGGTCGGCGGCGCGCATGGGGTTGCGCTCCACGACGGAGAGGTCGATCGTCCCGCAGGAGACCCCGGCGGCGCGCAGCGTGAAGGCGGCGATTCGGATCCCATGCGGCGCAAGCACCGCCTTGGCGACGGCCCCCCCGGCGACGCGCCCGGCGGTCTCCCGTCCCGAGGCGCGCCCGCTGCCGCGGTAGTCTCGGATGCCGTACTTGTGGTGATACGTGTAGTCGGCGTGGCCCGGCCGGAAGAGGTCCTTGATGGCGGAGTAGGCCTCCGGGCGGGCGTCTTTGCTGTGGAGCATCATGCCGATGGGTGTTCCGGTGGTGCGGCCCTCGAAGACCCCGGAGAGGATGTGCACCTGGTCGGTCTCGGAGCGCGGCGTGGTGACGGAAGATTGGCCCGGCCGCCTGCGGTCGAGATCCACCTGAACGTCGGCCTCGGAGAGCGCGAGGCCCGGCGTGACGCCGTCCACGATGACGCCCACGGCGGGCCCATGGGACTCGCCGAAGGTGGTGACGCGGAAGTGGGCGCCGAAGCTCGAGCCGGACATGGGGCCCTCCCGTCAGTTGAAGAGGTCGGCCGGCCGGCCGCGGCCCGCGCCCCCGCCTCCGCCGCCGGTCGACTCCGACGTCTCGGTGCTCGGCAGGGCCTTCCCGACCACGAGCTTCACGTTCGCCCCGCGCTTGAGGGGCGGGTCGTAGCCGGGCCCGGGGAACTCGCCGCCTTCGCGTCCCGTGAGCGGAAGCGCCACGCCCATGATCTCGCGCCAGATCGGGCAGGGGACGTTCCCGCCGAAGACGCCGCCCATGGGGTCGTTCTCGTCGTTTCCGACCCACACGGCGCAGGACATCTTCGGGGTGACCCCCACGAACCAGGCGTCACACGAGAGGTCCGTGGTGCCGGTCTTGCCGGCGGTGGGGGCGTTGAGTCCTTGGGCGCGCGTCCCGGTGCCGGCCCGGATCACGCGCTGCATCATCTGGTTCATCTCGTACGCGATTCGCCGGCTCAGCACCTGGGTCATCTCCGGTTCGCCGGCGTCGAGAAGCACGTGGTTGTGGTCGTAGATCTTGTCGATGGTCGTCGCGCGCACGCGGTACCCGCCATTGGCGAAGCAGCAGTAGGCTGTGGCCATGTCGAGCGGGGTGACGCCCTCCGTGCCGAGCGCGATCGACGGGAAGGGCCGGATGTTGCTCCGGATGCCCATCTTCTTCGCGGTCCGGACGACCGCCTCGGGTCCGACCGACATGGTGAGGCGCGCGGAGACGATGTTCACGGAGTTCTGAAGCCCCGAGGCCAGCGTGTAGCTGCCCCCGCCCCCGCCGCAGTTCCTCGGCGCCCAGACGAGCCCTCCGCCGACGTCGAACGCGCACGCGGATCCGGGCACGGTCGTGTCGGGGGTGAAGCCGAACTCGAGCGCGGTGGTCCAGACGAAGGGCTTCATCGACGAGCCGGGCTGTCTCTCGGCGAGCACCGCCCGGTTGTACTGGTCCTCTTGGCTCCAGCCCGTGCCGCCTACGAGGGCCAGGATGTGACCCGACTCAGGGGCCAACAGGACCGCCGCGCCCTGCCGGACGCGGGCCCCTCGGTGGCGGTTCACTCCCGCGGTGAGGATCTCCTGGGCGCGCTGCTGCAGTTCCGGGTCGAGGGTGGTGTAGACGCGGAGGCCTCCGCCGTAGACCCGCTCCTTGCCGAAGCGAGCGATGAGTTCCTGGACGGCGTACTCCGTGAAGTAGGGGTGCTTGAAGCTCAGAAGACCGCGAACGCTCCGAGGTTTCACTCCGAGGTCGCGCGCTTTGGCCGATTCGGCCTCATCCCTGGAGACGTAGCCCTGGGCGGCCATCTCCGAGAGGATGTGGTCGCGGCGGCGCTTCGCTTCCTCGGGATGGTCATAGGGCGAAAGGCCTTCCGGATTGTTGGGGAGTCCGACGAGCAGCGCGGCCTCGTGGAGTTCCAGTTCGCAGAGGTCTTTCTGGTAGAAGCGCCGGGCCGCCGCCTTGATTCCGTAGGCGCCGTCTCCGTAGCAGACCTGGTTGAGGTACATCTCGAGGATCTCGCGCTTCGAGAACACGCGCTCGATGTTGATCGCGAGCCCGAGTTCTTGCACCTTGCGGCCGAAGAGCTTCGTCTTGGAGAGGTAGATCTCGCGGGCAAGCTGCATCGTGATCGTCGACGCGCCCTGCGACTGGCCGCCGGACTCCATCTCGAGCAGGATCACTCGGACCATGCGGACGGGATCGACGCCTTGGTGTTGGTAGAAGCGCTTGTCCTCGATCGCGATCGTCGCGTTCTGAACGACCGCGGGGATGTCGTCGAGGTCGACGAGTTCTCGGTCCTCTTCGAAGACGCGCGCGATCTCGGCGCCGTGCACGTCGTAGAGCACGGTCGCCGTCTTCGGCTGGTACAGCTCGATGTCGCGGGGTTCGGGGATGACGGGAAGCACGGCGCGGTAGGCCCCGAACGCCGAGGACAGCACCACCACGACGACGACCAGCGCCGCCACCTCGAGCGCGAGGACCGCGCGAAACGCCATGCGGAACATCAACCACACCCAGTGCTCCTCCGCGGGAGCGCCGGCGTCGGCGGTGAGGCTTCGATGTGCTGCGGATGCGGATGCCAATCCGGTACCTCCGTGGCGAGGAGCGTTGCTCGCGGGCGGATTATACCACCCCGCGCGCGGGCGAGGGTCCGCGGGCCGCGCTCACGCGCGGGCCCGCCCGTTGGGCGGCAGTCACTGGAGGGGCTCGGGCCTCGAGAGCGGCAGGTGAACCGTGAAGGTCGAGCCCACGCCGAGTTCGGAGTCGACGGAGATGCGCCCCCCGTGGGCGTCGACGGCGTTCTTCACGATCCGGGTGCCGAGCCCGGTGCCGCCCGGCTTGGTCGACTCAACGTCCTTGGTGAAGAGGCGCTTCCGGATGTGCTCCGGCATGCCCCGGCCCGTGTCGCGCACGATGATCTGCACGTACCCGCCGTCGGGCCACTCGCCCTCCTCGACCGCGCGCGTGCTGACGCTGATGCAGCCGCCGGCGGGCGTCTCGGGGATCGCGTTGTTCACGAGGTTGTAGACGGCGGAGTGGATGAGCTTGCGGTCGATCGGCAGGCGCGGGACGGGCTGAACGCCGTCGGTGTTGAGGAGCACGTCGTTGCGTTCGGCGACCATCCGAAGGACGGTTGCGACCGAGTCGATGACCTCGGTGACGTCGGCGGACTCGAAGCGCGGCTCCGCGACCTCGCCCTTGATGCAGTCGGCGATCTCGCGGGCCCTCGCCGTCACGCTCGAGGAGCCGTCGAGGACCATCTGAACCACCTCGGGGAAGAACTCCCGAAGCGTCGCCAACGTCGCCTCGACCTGCCGCCGGACCTCCGAGTGGGAGTCGTCGCAAGCCTCCGACAACGCCTTGTCGAGGTCGTTCATGCCGGCGTCGAAGAGCATCTGAAGGGTCTTCACGCCGGATTCGACCGGCGTCATGAAGTTCTTCACGTCGTGCGCGATGTCGCCGATGAGTTTCACGATCTGCCCGAGACGGGCCTCATGGTGGAGCCGCGCGTTGTCGATCGCCATCGCGGCCTGGTTCGAGACGATGGCGAGCACGTCGAGATCCTCGGCGGTGAACGGTCCCGAGCGGCGGTTCAGCACCTGCATCACGCCGATGATCTCGCCGTCGGCCTGTTTCATGGGCAGCGTAACCATCGTGCGGGTCAGGTAGCTCAGATCCTCGCCGACTTTGCGGTAGTGGCCGGGGTCCCCCTGGACGTCGTCGGAGATCTCGAGTTCGCCGCTTCCGAAGACGCGGCCGGCGATGCCCTGACTCGCGGGCATCTCCATCCCGAGAAGGTCGGCGGCTTTGGGTCCGACCACATGCTCAAAGACGAGCTTCTCGGAGTCCGAGTTGTAGAGGATGATGGACCCGGCCTCGCAGTCGGCGACCTCGAGGCACACCTCAAGGGCCTGACGAATCAGGTCTCCGAGGTCGGCGGCCGCGTAGACGGCGGCCGTCACCGTGGCGATCGCGTCGAGTTGACGGTGCCGGAGAGCCAGCTCGCTCTTCAAGGCTGCGACGGTCACGTTGTCCTCGGGCATCTCGGGTCCACTCCCGCTCGCCGCTCGCGTCGAATCGGTCCGCGCGTCGCCGCGTCCAAAGAACACAGTCACTATTCCGAATCGGCGGATGGGCTCCTGCGAATCCGCGGGGCGCCGAGGGAAGTTGCCGAATCGGACGAATGCAGTCTAGAATCCGCATGGAAGTGAAGGGAGCCGGAACCATGGGCATGCGTTTGGTCTTGATGTGGGCGGTCGTCGTCGCTCTCGCGCTGCCGATCGTAGCGATGGCTGAAGGCGAGACTTTGTACAGCGCGGCAAGAACGGGCGCGCAGCCTCTAGTGGACTACAGCCCGTGGGGAAGCGGTGAGGTCGAGGAGGCCGAGGGCGAGCCCGGAGTCGTCATCACCACCACCGGCTACTACGAGGGCGCTCGCTTCACTTTCTCCGGCGTGCGGATTGAGGACGTCATCCGGGATCTCCAGAACGGCTTCCTGACGCTCTCGGTCAAGGTCGAGCAGACCGCCTCGACAGAGGGCGGCATGATGGGCCCGGGCATGTCCGGCAGCGGCGGCAGCATGATGGGCCCCGGCGGCCGAGGCATGATGGGCAGCGGCGGCCCCGGCATGATGGGCGCTCCCGGCATGATGGGAAGCGGCGGCCCGGCGATGATGGGCAGCGGCGGCCCCGGCATGATGGGCAGCGGCGGCCCCGGCATGATGGGCGGCGCCCCGGGCATGATGGGCGGCGGGGAGATGGGTGATGAAGGCGGCATGGGCCCGGGCATGATGGGCGGCTCCGGGGGCATGATGGGCGGCATGTACGGGGCCCAGACCGTGATCCCCAAGGAACTCGGCCGCATCCGCGTCGTTCTGGTCACTGACGCCGGCGAGTACGCCATCGAAGGTCTCGACGTCCACGGGATTCCCAGCCGCGAGGGCGGTTGGGACGTTCTGGCGGCGTCGTTCAAGGATCTGGCGCTGTCGGGCGCGATGCCGACGGGCGAGGTCAAGGAAGTTCGCGTCTTCGGCGACGCGGAGGGCAAGATCACCGTCAGCGACATCAGCCTGATGGAAGAGGATCCTGAGGACGTAGTCACGCCGAAGGCCCCCGAGGACGCCACGTACGAGTGGGGCGAGCCGTTCGACCTGCGCTGTTCGGTCGACGAGCCCGACAAGCAGTACCGCCTACACTGGGATCTCGATGATCGCGACGGCGTCGACTACACCGGCGAGACCGGCGAGGTCATCGAGGACGCCAACTACTACTTCAACGCTCCCGGCGTCTATGTCGTCACGGTCATCGCCGTGCCCGTGACCAACCGCGCTCTTCCCCGCATCGACCGTTGCCGGATCACCATCAACGCGCCGGCCGGCCAGCAGGGCATGGGCATGGGCGGGGGCATGATGGGCCCGGGCATGGGTGGTCCGATGATGGGCCCCGGCATGGGCGGCCCGATGATGGGCAAGTAGGGATCTCCCGAGCGGGGAGGCCTGTGACGACGGCCTGACCCCGGAGCACTGAACGAAAGAAGGCGGAGCCGCGATGGCGGCTCCGCCTTTCTTTTCGCGCCTGGGGGGCCCGATGCGGTTGGCGCGCTCCGCGGGGGGCGTCAGTCTGGGTCGCCGACGGCGGCAACGGGATCGGCGGCCGCGGCGGCCAGCGCATCGAGGTACAACGCGCCCATGGCCCCGTCGATCACGCGATGGTCGACCGTCAGGGTGAACCACATCGTGCGTCGGATGGCGATCTCCGCGCCGACGACCACGGGCCTGGGCTTGAGCGCCCCGATCGCGAGGATCGCGGTCTGCGGGGGGCTGATGATCGCGTTGAACGCATCGACGGATCCGGGCCCCATGTTGGAGATGCTGAAGGTCGCGCCCTGCTGCAGCGACGCGCGGAGCTTGCCGTCCCGCGCGAGCGCGATCATCTCCTTGGTCTCCTCGGCGATCCGGGCGAGAGGCTTCGCGTCGGCCTCGCGGAGCACCGGAACGAGCACGCCTCGCTCGGTCGCGACCGCGAACCCGACGTTGACCTCCTCGTACAGCCGGACCTTCTCGTCCACGAAGGCGGCGTTGAGCGCGGGATGCCGCGGGAGCGTCACGCCCACCAGCTTGATGAGCAGGTCGTTCACGCTCGGCGCGGGCTTCAGCTTGGCCTTCAGGTCGGCGCGCAGCGCGAGCAGCGGTTCGGCGTCGATCTCGGCGTGCAGATGAAACTCCGGTATCTCCCGGCGGCTGGTGAGAACGCGGGCCGCGATCGCCTTGCGAGTCGGGGTGAGTTCCTCCTCGTGGAAGGGGGCCTCGCCGGTCGGACGTGCGGGCATGGGGTCATCTCCCTTTCGATGCCATGTAGTCGGGCGCAAGCGGAAGGCCGCGCGCGACGCGATCGTCGGCCCACGCCGCCGCCTCAACACACCGCTCGAGCATTCGCCGGTCCTCGGGACGAGCCTCGTCCAGCCCCCCGACCTCGCGCAGCGCCCACGCCACGCCCTTCTCGCGCGCCTCACGCACGAGTTCGGCGTCCGAATCCAGGGGCTTCCCCGACTCATCGACCGCGTCGAAACGCAGAGCGCACGCCACGGCCAGTTCGGTCACCGGCGCTTCCACCCCGTGGCGCGCGTCGAGCCGGAGCGCGCCAATCAAGCGATCCTCCGGCGCCAGCTTGCGGCGCAGGTCGCGCCCGACGCGGAACACCGTATCTCCGAGCGCGCGATTCGCGAAGCGCCGCAGAAGGTCCTCGATGTGCTCGCCAATCGACTCCTCGGAGAACTCCTCGGGGTAGGCTCGCAACAGCGCGCCGCCCGACTCCCACATCGCCGCGCGCGCGGCCTCGCGCAACGCCTCATCCTCGACGATCCGCCAAATCGTGGTGACGCCGGGTTTCTGCCTGTTCCCGACATAGGCGCAGACGGCGTGGCCGAGGTTGTGGATGTAGAGTTTGCGGTCGACGTACGCGGCCATGTTGCGCTTCGGGTCGAGCCCCGGTACGGCGGGCACTCCATTGCGAAACGCCAGAGCGTCGCAGATCAGCGTGTTGTAGGCCTCGGCGTAGACGAGCAGAGGGTCCCGCGCGCGGTCCTCCGCGCTCATCAAGGGGACCATCTTCCCGATGCTGGTCTCGACGAGCCCGACATGCTCCTCGAGCGGGAAACCGGCGGGGAGTTCGGCCCGCAGGCCCTCGGCCACGCGTCGCGCGGCCTGATGGAGGTTCTCGCACAGGATGACGTCGAGCGGGGGCTTGCCCGCCTCCGCGCGCTTCCGGACGCCGGCCGCGAGAACCGGATAGAGCTTTGCGAGCGCCCCGGCGCCCACCGCGGCGCCGGCGACGGAAGCCTCGACCAACTCGCGGACCACCGACTCCGCGTCCCGCCCGTCGACCGCGCGGACGTTCGAGGCCACGATCCGGTCGGGCGGGTCGTCCTGGATCTGGATGACGTACTCCCGCCGCTCATTGAGAGCCTGGACGACGGCGCGGTCGACGTCCACGAAACAGACGTCCCAGCCCGCTCGGGCGAAGAGCTGTCCGATGAAAGAGCGCCCGATGTTGCCGGCGCCGAACTGCACGAGGGTCATGGAAGGGTCCCGTACGTGAGAAGGGCCGGCGGAGGGGCGCGCCGCCCTCCCGCCGGCCAATGGACTTCGGGGAACGCTAGGAAGTGCTCTGGAGTACGAAGTTCTTGCCGCTGGTTGTGCCGCTCGCGACGACGGTGACGACGAGCGTCTGTGAGACATGGCCTGTCTTCGAGGCCACGAGCGAGTACGTGCCCGGCTCCAGGCCGGTGATCTTGTAGGCGCCGTTGTAGTCGGTGACGGCCTGTCCGAAGATCTGGTCTCCCTGCCGTGCCTCAATCGTGGCGCCGGGAACCGCCACCCCCGTGCCGTCTCGCACGGTGCCCTCGACGGTGCCCTGCACGACCGAGGTCACACATCCCGAACTGGTGATGAGCGATGCGGCGATGAGCGCGATGCCGACCATAGCGAGCCACTTCATAGGTCTCTCCTTCCGAGGCCCGGCCGGACGGAGCCGGGCGGCGCGAGGCCCCACTTAGGGAGCGGCCTCCAAGATGAAGTTCCGCGTCGCGGCGCTGGCGTTGGCGATGACGACGCCGTCGGCCTGCTCCGCCGTGTAGCCGGTCCGGGACGCCGTGAGGGAGTACGTCCCATCATCGAGGCCCGTGATCGCATAGGTCCCGTCGTCGGCGGTGACGTCGGTTCCGACGCTCGCCCCGCTCAAGAAGGCCTCGACGGTCACGCCGGAGAGCGGATCGGCGGTCTCGGAGTCGAGAACCTTGCCGGAGATGGAGCCCTTGATCGGGGTGAGGGCGATCTGGCGGTTTGCGTTGCCGCCGGCCGTGATCGTCACCGACTGCTCGCCGCTCGGCTCATAGCCGTCGGCCGCGGCGGTGATGATGTGCGTGCCCGGCTCGAGGCCGCTGATGGAGTACTCGCCTTCCTCGTTGGTCTCCGTCGTGCCCGTGATGACCGCGTTCTTGGTGGTCGTCACCGTGGCCCCGCTGACCGGGGTCTGCCCGCTGCCCGCCTCGTAGACGGCGCCGGAGACCTTGCCCTGCAAGATGTTCGCGGTGTTGCAGCCGGTGGCGCACAGAGCCGCTAGAAGCAGCCCAATGAGGGCGGCCGCCCAATACCAGCGCATGAATCATCGACCTCCAGGATTCGTCAGGTCGCTCCGCGGAGCGGACCGGAACGAGCTGTCTCTAGGTCTCAGACGGACGAACGAAGCGAGAGACCTTCTCTCTTTCTACCAGACTCGAGCGTTCACGGCTAGGCCGGGCCTCGCTCCGCTACCCCGCGCAGA
Source organism: uncultured Armatimonadia bacterium (assembly GCA_964497385.1). Lineage (GTDB taxonomy): Bacteria > Armatimonadota > Zipacnadia > UBA1398 > UBA1398 > CAZCER01. Next base: position 9,514 of record CAZCER010000077.1, read on the forward strand.
GCACTTCGCCATTGGCCAGAGCCAGCAGCACCGCGCCGTCGCGCGTCACCGCGAGGCCGCCGGGCCGGGGCCGCGCCCCCGTGGGCGCGCGCCAGAGCGGCCTTCCATCGCGAAGGTCGTACGCGGCGATCCCCCAGCTTCCTCCGAGAAACACCTTCCCGGCGGCGACGACGGCGTTCGGGGCGATCGCCAAGCACGAGGTGACGGTGGCGTCCTGGGCCGTCCAGCGGACCGCGACCGGTTGCTTGTGATTGGGATTGCGCGTCCACGCCTCGACGGCGGCGTACGAAGCGCACTGGAGCGGTCCTTCGCCGCCGATGACGACCGTGTCGCGCCCGAACGCCGGGGCGATCCCGCCGGGCAGCATCTTGCCCTCGACGACGCCGTCTCCCGAGAAAGCGTAGCCGCGGCGCCAGTTGCAGATGGGGTCCTCCGGATCGTTGAAGAGCCGCGCGCCCCCCTGCACGATCCACTTGTCGAGCATCCAGCAAACCTCCGAGCCGTGGATGGCGGTCGGCCAGTCCGGCGGCGGAGGCGGGTTCAGGCATCGGCCCGTCGCGCGGTCGTACAGCGCCGCGCCGATGGTGTTGCCGCCGGCGAGCATGAGGTTCGGTCCCGCGAGGGCCAGATCGCCCTGCGCCGAGACGCCGGTGCGCATCGACGGGTTGAGGTGGCCCGACGTGTTGTTCTGCCAGCGGATCCGCCCGGTGCGCGCGTCGAGCGCGTAGACGTGCGTTCCGTCGTAGTTGATGATCCCGGCCGCGACGTAAGCGATCCCATCCTCGACAAGGACGCCGCTGTTCACGGGCCACGTGGAAGAGAGACGGCCAAAGACCATGATGCGCCGCTCGACCGGCGCGGCTCGGAAGCGCCAGAGAAGCGTTCCGGAGTTCGCGTCCAGGCAGTACGCATACCCGTCCGCGGAGCCGACGTACACCCGCCCCTCCCAGACCGCGGGAGCCGCGCGCACGGGTCCCGCGGTCGCGAACGTCCATTGCGGGCGTCCGGTGGCGAGGTCCAGGGCGCGCACCACGCCGTTTCCGTCGCCGACAAACGCAAGACCCCCGGCGCACACCGGAGGGGTGATGGGCTCGGCCCCGCCCTTGCATCGCCAGAGCACGGCCGCTTCGTCCCGCACGGGAGTCGGCGTGCTCGCGCTGCGGGGGTTGTCGCCGCGGTAGGTGGGCCAATCGCCGGGCCGCACGTCAAGCGGAGCGTCGCTTGCGCGCTCGGAGGTGAACTCGAGGCGCTCCGTCTCGTCGGCCTTGCGGTTGTAGACGAAGTCCCCCGCCGGCGCGACCGCGATTCCGCCCATGAGTTGGAGGTTGCAGTCGCAGTCCCATTGGCTGATGTGCAGGAGCCCGAAGGCGGGGATGATTCCATCGTTGCAGGGGGGGCGGAATGCGTGGATCACGGTGGGCTCGCGCGTCTCCACGTCAAAGCGCGTCGTGCCTTCTCCGCCCTGCACGCTGCCTCGATGGAAGAGCGAGTCCGGACAGGCGGTCAGTCGCGCGCAGGAGCGCTTCGAGATGCCCAGGTCCTCAAGCGTGTCGCCCGTCAGGGGGGCGATCACGGTGCACGAGGGTATATGGGCGTAGAGCGCTCCCTGGAAGAAGAGAAGGTTCGTGGCGTTGTAGGCTCCGGGCTTCGACCACAAAAACGCGCCCGTGCGCGCGTCCACTCCGACGACGTTCGCGCGTCCGCGGCCCGAGAAGAACAGGTTGTCCTCGGTGCACAGGCTGTACGGGCTGGTCTTGAAGCCGAGTCCCCAGTCGTTCGACTCGGCCACCGCCTCGAGGAGCGCCCTGTCGTCGTTCCGCCAGACCTCCGCGCCCGTCGCCCGGTCGAGGGCCGCGATGAAGCGTCCCTCGCTGTGCGCGAAGAGGAGCGTCGCGTTCATGCAGAGCGCGCGCGAGTCGATGGGGTCGCGCTCCTCGCGCGTCCAGAGGACCTCGCCCGTCTCCGGGTCCAGAGCCGCCAGCGTGCCTCCGAAGCCCCAGGGGTACGGGTCCTCGTAGTAGCCCAGCGAGAGTTCGTCCCAGCCCCAGGCGCCCCACGGCCGCTCCCGCTTCACGATCTCCGCGTCCATCTCCGCGTCGCCAAGCAACGCGTAGAGCACCCCGTCGTCGAGCGCGATCCACTTCCAGATCGCGCCCGGCGCGGGCGATTCGATGGAGCGGAGTTCGCCGCCCGTGCCGCCGTCCAGGACCACGCACCGGTCGGGCTCTAGGAGATACAGAACCTCCGGCGTGGCGACCATCATGGATCGGTGGACGAGGTAGCCCTCGGGGAGCGAGCGAGTCCAGAGCAGCGTCCCGTTGTAGGCGCTTGTGGCGAAGAGCGTGTTCAGGTGCTGCTCCTCGCGCTCGTGGATCGCCATGTGCCCGGCGACTCGGAACTGACGCCCGCCCGCGAGCACCGAGAACGAGGGCATGGTCGTGTAGTACGGCAGGGCGAGGAACTGGGTGAGGTACGGGTCTTTGGCCACGGTGTCGGCCGACGCGGGGTTGTTGTCGGCCCCGTGCTGCCAGTGCGGCCAGTCGTCCACGCCGGGGGCAATGAGATCCTGGGACTAACTTATAACCCCGCC